>JAHRXD010000145.1 GCA_019104825.1 Comamonas sp. | reverse complement strand
CAGATGGACAAAGGCGGTGTTGTTCGGCCCCTGCTTCAGCGCCAATTGGCGCACGGCCTCCAAAAAGGGCAGCGATTCACTGTCGCCCACGGTGCCGCCCACTTCGCAGATGGCCACGTCCACCGCATCCGGCGTGCCGATGCCCGCGCCGCGCTTGACGTACTCTTGAATCTCGTTGGTGATGTGCGGAATCACCTGCACCGTCTTGCCCAGGTAGTCGCCCCGGCGCTCTTTTTCCAGCACGCTCTGGTAGATGCGGCCGGTGGTGAAGTTGTTGGACTGCTTCATGCGCGTTTCGATGAAGCGCTCGTAGTGGCCCAGGTCGAGGTCGGTCTCTGCGCCGTCGTCGGTGACGAACACCTCGCCGTGCTGGATCGGGCTCATGGTGCCCGGATCGACGTTGATGTAGGGGTCAAGCTTGATGAGGGTGACTTTCAGGCCACGCGACTCCAGCAGTGCAGCCAGCGAGGCGGAAGCGATGCCCTTGCCCAGGGAGGACACCACGCCGCCTGTGACGAAGACGAATTTGGTCATGTCGTTTTTTGGAAGCAGGAAACTAGAATTATATGAGGGGCCTTGGCAAATCTCCGCCCCCTGCCATCAATGCACCCCAGCGCTCTGCTAGCATTTGCCGATGCAACAACTTACAGGTAAACACATCGTTTTGGGACTGACCGGGGGCGTCGCCTGCTACAAGGCGGCGCAGTTGTGCCGCCTGCTGACCAAGGCCGGGGCCAGCGTGCAGGTCGTCATGACCGAGGCGGCGCGGGAGTTCATCACCCCGGTGACGATGCAGGCGCTGTCGGGCCGCCCGGTTTTCACCTCGCAGTGGGATGCGCGGCCCGAGAACAACATGGCGCACATCAACCTGAGCCGCGAGGCCGATGCCATCGTCATCGCCCCGTGCAGCGCCGACTTTGCCGCCAGGCTGGCCCAGGGCCGCGCCGACGAGCTGCTCAGCCTGCTATGCCTGGCCCGCCCGCAAGGCAAGCCCCTGCTGCTGGCCCCGGCCATGAACCGCGAAATGTGGGCGCATCCGGCCACGCAACGCAACTTTGCCCAGGCCGCCGCCGATGGTGCGCGGGTGCTGGATGTGGGGCAGGGCGAGCAGGCCTGCGGCGAATGCGGCGATGGCCGCATGTTGGAGCCGGAAGAGCTGCTGCACGACATTGCCGCCAGCTTCGTTCCGAAGCGGCTGGCCGGGCAGCGGGTGCTGATTACCGCCGGGCCGACGTTTGAGGCGTTGGACCCGGTGCGCGGCATTACCAACCATTCCAGCGGCAAGATGGGCTTTGCCATTGCCGCAGCCGCGCAGGCAGCCGGGGCGCAGGTCACGCTGGTGGCCGGGCCGGTGCATCTGCCCACGCCGCGCGGGGTGCGGCGCATCGACGTGCAATCGGCCCGCGACATGCTGGCAGCCGTGCAGGCACAGGTCGATGCAGCATCGGTTTTCATAGCTACTGCCGCTGTTGCAGACTGGCGTCCTGCCGAATTTTCTGCCAAAAAAATCAAAAAGGACGGCAGCGGCGAGGTGCCCAGCCTGGCCTTTGTGGAGAACCCCGACATCCTGGCCACGGTCGCCGCCCTGGAGCGTGCCCGCAGCGGCCAGCTTTATTGCGTGGGCTTTGCGGCGGAAAGCCACGATCTGCTGCAACACGCCAGCGCCAAGCGCCTGCGCAAAAACGTACCGCTGCTGGTGGGCAACATCGGCCCCGACACCTTCGGGCAGGACGACAACGCTCTGTTGCTCATAGATGCTCAGGGCAGCTACGCCTTGCCCCGGGCCAGCAAAACCGCGCTGGGCCACGCCCTGGCCGCGGAAATCGCCCGCCGTCTGCCGCCCGTGGACAGCCAGCCTGCTGCCTGAACTTTTTTACCGCCGGGAGAGGGCCATGTCGAAAAAAACACCATCCGATCTGCGCCACCTGCCGCCGCCTGCGCTGACCGACTACAGCGGCCCGCCCGATGGCGATTACGTGCGTTACGTCGAGCGGCTGATGGCCTGGGCCGAGCAGGAACACGCCCGTACCGGCGGGTTCGCGCTGTCCACTGCTGCCAGTACCACCGCCGCACCGAAAGCTGCTGCGCCCAAGGCCGGCGACATCGTGCGGCAGGTATCCGCCATGCTGGAGAAAAACGGCCCGGCCCAGCCCGGAGCCAGCAAAAAACGCCCGGAAGCCAAAATCGCCGCACCGCCCCAGAGGGCTGCCGCCGCCAAGGCCTTGCAGCCTTCCAAAGCCGCCTCCTTTTTGTTTGGCCTGGCGCTGCTGGCGGCATTCATCTTCAAGCCGGAATTTATCCCTCTGGCCATCGGCCTGTGGGTGGTACTGGGCGTGCGCCGCGCCGTGCGGGCAGCCAAGGCCAAGTAAGCGGGCACAGGGATTACCACCCGCTCTTGCGGGCACAATCCCTGCCCATGCAAGTTGATCTGAAAATCCTCGACGCGCGGTTGCGCGATACCCCTCCCACCTACGCCACTCCCGGCAGTGCGGGCCTTGATCTGCGGGCCTGTATCCCGGCCCCGCTGGTGCTGGAGCCGGGCCAGTGGCAGCTTGTCCCCACCGGCATGGCCATCCACCTGCGCGACCCCGGCTACGCGGCGCTGATCCTGCCGCGCTCCGGCCTGGGGCACAAGCACGGCATCGTGCTGGGCAATTTGGTCGGCCTGATCGATTCGGACTACCAGGGCGAGCTGATGGTCAGCGCCTGGAACCGCTCCGCCACCGCCTTCACCCTGGAGCCGATGGAGCGCCTGGCGCAACTGGTCATCGTGCCCGTGGCACAGGCGCAGTTCAATGAAGTGCAGGATTTCGCCCACGCCAGCGAACGCGGCACGGGCGGCTATGGCTCGACCGGTAAAGCCTGAAACGCCGCCCGCAGCACGATAATTTTTCCAAGGTATGTCATTTGTTCTGAAGAACCTCCAACGGCGCTCGCCCCTCGCAGATTACCCCTGGCAGTATGAAATAGACAGGCTTTTGCACTGGCTGAAAAATAAGGATGCCTCTTGTCGGGCATTTTGTTTTGATCTTGTGATGTCGGCAGCCTATATGGATGCGGCCTCCGGAATAGAGAAATTCATTGAGCAGTGCAATAATATTTCCGATGATTACAATGCCCACCTTGGTTTTATCAACCTTTGCTCGCCGTGCTATACGAGTCAATCGGTCTGGCAGTACCAGAAGGCGATAAAACCCCAGTCGGGTGCTCTGGGAAAATTGAGTAGCGAAGTGGTGCTAAGATTTATTCAGAAACTCTACGATAAATTCACCGATGTCAGCGTAGTCGGCGGCGTCGAGTTTGTGGATGCCGTTCTGCACCATGCCTCAGGTGCAGTCATTCTGGCCGAGGTAAAATCGGCACCATTATTGACCTATCCGTTTCTGTTTGCCCTGCCAGAGAGCAGCCTGCAAGGCCCGCATAGGAATGTCGTCGTTACAAGCTCGCAGCTCAGGGAGTCGGAAGCGGGGCTGTATTTGCACCATCCTGAAAAAATAATTCCTCTGGGGCGGGTGGGGGATAGATTATGGCCATTCAAACCGCTGGTGGATTTTATTGTTGACCCTGTGCATACGGCATTCATGGATGAATGCATTCAATTCTGGAAGCAGGCCAGAACGGTGTATGCAGAAAAAGACCGTCAGGATAAAAAATATTATTTAACCAATGCCTGCGGCCAACCACCGGCCCTTGCGCGGGAGCGGGATGCCTGGCCTGCCAAGGAATCCATTAGCGATGGAAAAACCAGCGCAGGTATGGATAGAACGGACGATATCAAGAAAGGTATTTACCAATCGCTGAAAATCGGCACCCAGGTAAAAGAGCTGGCCGAGATGAAAACGGCGATTGTTTCCAATCTTCCCGCTTATCGGCATGGTGCCGAGTACGTTGCACCTTTCGTGGGGATGTTGTGGGGGGATGAAAGCGATCTTCAGGATATTGCCGGAGTGCTGGCCTTACCCCGGGAAAAGATGAGACGGGCTTTTGACTACCTCATCACGCTGGAAGACCCGGTATTGCGGGAGCTGGTGGTATGAATTTGCCGAACCATGCAACCAGAGAATACACGGGCATCGTTCTGGAAAGAATGAAACACCTGCCCCCTGGCGGAAAAATGGGAGACTTGCCCGAGCATCTGCAGCATGAAAGCTTTGTAAGAACTGGCGATAAAAAAACGGGCGGCCCCAATATGCGGCTGATTCGTTTGGAACGGGACAAGCCTTCGCTGACGGTGACCGCTTATATCTTCAATAAATTTGTTCATCCAACAGAAAATCGGTACATCACCCCCCGGGAGGCTGCGGTTTTACAGGATTTTCCGCTGGACTATGCGTTCATGGGTACGTTGGGGCAGGTACACAAGCAAATAGGCAATGCCGTGCCGGTGGGATTGGCGCGTGCGTTGGCGCAGCAGGTGAAAAAATATTTGCAGCACCAAGGGGGATCTGGTTCCATGCGCGTCGCCTCTTATTTTTCCGGGGCGGGGGGGCTGGATTTAGGTTTTGAGCAGGCTTCGGGCGAAGGGATAAATTTTAAAACCTGTTTTTCCACGGATATAGAACCTTGGGTGGAAGCAACCATCCGGAAAAACAGGAAATCCTGGAATTTTCATCGGGCAGATATTAAGGATTTATCGCCGGAAACAGTGCGCATGATGATGGATGGGGGGCCCGATGTGATTATTGGCGGCCCGCCGTGTCAGCCGTTCAGTGTGGCGGGTAAGCAAAAGGCGACCCAAGATCCGTTGGGTATTTTGTACCGCGACTATATTCGGCACGTCCAGGTGTTGCAGCCCAAAATTGTGGTAATGGAAAATGTCTATGGTCTGGCGCAGGTCAAGAGTGCCAACATGATCGAGGAGATTTATAAATCCTTCGACAGAATCGGCTACCAGGTGATGCACCAGGAATTGATGGCGGCGGATTATGGCGTACCGCAAAAAAGACGCCGGCTGTTTTTTGTGGCTGCCAGAAATCTGGACGGTTTTGAATACCCGACACCGACGCACAGCGCTACGGAAAACCTGCTGGGTTTGCCGTTGTACCGGGGAGCCGGTGCTGCCTTGTGTGCCTTGCCTGCGCCTACGTACCGCAATTAATAACGGCGCCAAGGGCGTGCGTGGGTTTTTATCTCGCCTGATCTTGAAAACACAGCTTCTGTCGTTATCTGGGCAGCAACTATTTTTGTTTGTTGTAAAGGAAGCATTCCATGCGTATCGACAAGCTCACCACCAAATTTCAAGAAGCCCTGTCGGATGCCCAGACCCTGGCCCTGGGCAACGACCACGCCTACATCGACCCGCTGCACCTGCTGGCTGCCATGCTGCGCCAAAACGATGGCCCCAAGGCCCTGTTGCAGCGTGCCGGAGCCAATGTGGGAACCATGGCAACGGCGGTGGAAAACGCCATGAAGCAACTGCCCCAGGTGCAGGGGCACGATCAGGTGCAGGTCGGCCCCGACCTGGGCAAGCTGCTGCAGGCCACCGAGAAAGAAGCCTTGCAGCGCGGCGACCAGTTCATTGCCAGCGAGCTGTTCCTGCTGGCCCTGGCCGACAGCGACACCAAGGCAGGCAAGCTGGCCAGGGAACACGGCCTGACGCGCAAGGCCATGGAAGCGGCCATCAATGCCGTGCGCGGTGGCCAGACCATGGACAGCGCCGAGGGCGAGAGCCAGCGCGATGCGCTGAAAAAATACACCCTCGACCTGACCGAGCGTGCCCGCCAGGGCAAGCTCGACCCGGTGATTGGCCGCGACGATGAAATCCGCCGCGCTATCCAGGTGCTGCAACGGCGCAGCAAGAACAACCCGGTGCTGATCGGCGAGCCGGGCGTGGGCAAGACCGCCATCGTCGAAGGCCTGGCCCAGCGCATTCTGGAAGGCGAAGTGCCCGAATCGTTGAAGAACAAGCGCGTGCTGTCGCTGGACATGGCCGGGCTGCTGGCCGGGGCCAAGTACCGGGGCGAGTTCGAGGAACGCCTGAAAGCCGTGCTGAACGATCTGGCCAAGGAAGAAGGCCGGGTGATTCTGTTCATCGACGAGATCCACACCATGGTCGGCGCCGGCAAGGCCGAGGGCGCCATGGATGCGGGCAACATGCTCAAACCCGCCCTGGCGCGGGGCGAGCTGCACTGCATCGGCGCCACCACGCTGGACGAATACCGCCAGTACATCGAAAAGGATGCGGCGCTGGAGCGGCGCTTTCAGAAAGTGCTGGTGCAGGAGCCTTCGGTGGAAGACACCATCGCCATCCTGCGCGGCCTGCAGGTGCGCTACGAAGCGCACCACGGCGTGGACATTACCGATCCG
>JAHRXD010000124.1 GCA_019104825.1 Comamonas sp. | reverse complement strand
CGGTTGTGCGCCCAGGCCAGCGGGTCTTCGTGGTCGTGGCTGATGCTTTTGTAGAACTCCCGGTACTGCTCGGCGCTGATGTCCTTCTTGGCCCGCGTCCACAGGGCGCTGGCCTTGTTCACGGTTTCCCATTCGCCGGTTTTCACCATGCCGCCGGGTTCGCCCTCGTTCGCGCCTTCCTTCCATTCCTCTTTTTCCATCAGGATGGGCAGGCTGATGTGGTCGGAGTATTTGCTGACCAGTTGCTTGAGCTTCCAGGCGTTCAGAAACTCCTGCTGGTCTTCGCGCAGGTGCAGGGTGACGCTGGTGCCGCGCTCCTGGCGGGTGATGGTCTCGGTCACGAAGTCGCCCGTGCCGGTGCTGGTCCAGCGCACGCCTTGCGCCTCAGTCAGCCCGGCGCGGCGCGATTCCACGGTGATTTTGTCGGCCACGATGAAGCCCGAGTAAAAGCCCACGCCGAACTGGCCGATGAGCTGCGCATCCGACTTCTGGTCGCCCGAAAGCTGCTCCATGAACGCCTTGGTGCCGCTCTTGGCGATCGTGCCCAGGTGGTCGATGGCCTCCTGCTCGCTCATGCCGATGCCGGTATCGGTAATCGTCAGCGTTTTGGCTGCCGCATCGAAGGACAGGCGCACTTCCAGATTGGGCTGGTCGCCATACAGGCTGGCATCGCCCAGCGCGGCAAAGCGCAGCTTGTCGCAAGCGTCCGAGGCGTTGGACACCAGCTCGCGCAGGAAGATTTCGGGGTTGGAATACAGCGAATGGGTGACCAGGTGCAGCAGTTGCGCCACTTCTGCCTGGAAGGAATGGGTATGTTGACTCATAAGGTGTAACTCAGCAAAAAAAGCGCCGACCCCGCGTCGGCAACGCCGCTGCAATTAGGGGCGGCATGCCGCATTTCAAGGGCCGACCCCGCCAGGGCCATCGTTGCCAAAGAGCAACAATATTGATATAGATAAAGGCAATCATTCTTATTAAGGAATAAAATTTGCAGCGGGACTGCGCCTTTTTCCAGGGCGCTTTTCAAGGTGCCTTTGGTGAAGCAGTCTCGTTTCATCCATCTCTCCAACCCATCCCACCCATGTCAGAAAACCGCAAACCCGGCCTGCACTGCGAACTCACGCAACTGGCCTTAGCTGCTGGTTTGACCCTGGTCAGCGCCAATGTCCTGGCGCAATCGGCCCCGGCCACCAACACCCTCTCCACCGTCACCGTCACAGGCGAAACCAGTGCGATGAAAACCGACACTGCACCGTCGGGCAAATTCACCGCGCCGCTGGTCGATACGCCCAAGACCGTGCAGGTCATTACCGAGGAAGTCCTGCAACAGACTGGCGCCACCAGCCTGCAAGACGCCCTCAAGGCCACCCCCGGCATCACCTTCGGCAATGGCGAAGGCGGCAACCCCACCGGCGACCAAGCCTTCATCCGTGGCATGGATGCGCAAGCCAGCACCTTCGTCGATGGCATGCGCGACATCGCCGCCGGCGCGCGCGAAGTGTTCAACCTGGAAGCCATCGAAGTCATCAAAGGCGCTGATTCGGCCTACGCCGGGCGCGGCGGCGCAGGCGGCTCGATCAACCTGTCCACCAAAAAGGCCAAGAACGAGAACTTCCTCAAGGCCGACGTGGGTCTGGGCACCGACAGCTACAAGCGTGCCACGCTGGACTTGAACCGCAAGCTGTCCGACACCGTGGGCCTGCGCCTGAACGCCATGGCGCACGATGCCGACGTGCCGGGCCGCAACGGCCCCGAAAACAAACGCTGGGGCATTGCCCCCACCGTGACCTTCGGCATGGGCACGCCCACCGAAATCACCCTGGGCTGGCAGCACCTGCAAACCGACAACATCCCCGATGGCGGCGTGCCCTACCTCTACAACACCGCCGGTGCAGCCGCCTTGCCCGGCGGCAGCAACGTGCGCCCCACCTACGGCAGCAGCCGCAAGAACTGGTACGGCCTGTTTGGCCGCGACTACGAGAAGGAAAAGAGCGACCTGCTCACCGCCAGCATCGAACACAAGTTCAGCGCCACCAACAAGCTGCGCAACACCCTGCGCTGGAGCAAGTCCAGCCAGGACTATGTCTGGACGCAGCCGGACGACAGCAAGGGCAATGCCATCAACGGCTTTGTCTGGCGTCGTGGCAATTACCGTATTTCCGACACCAAGACCCTGCAAAACGTGACCGAGTTCACCGGACAGGCACAGACCGGCAGCGTCGGCCACAGCTTTGCCGTGGGCCTGGAACTGTCGCAAGAGAAAGCCGAATCGCGTTCGGGCGCCGTCCAGACCGGCAACGGCGTCTGCGCGGCAGTCGCAGCGCCGTGGTGTACCTCGCTGGACAACCCGAACCCCAATGACGCATGGAACTTCGCCTGGACGCCGGGCGCTCCTGCAAACAACAAGATCACCACCACCGCGCTGTACGGCTTTGACACCATCAAGCTGAACGAGCAGTGGCTGATCAACGGCGGCTTGCGCGTCGATCATTACAAGATTGACGCTTCCGGCCCGCCACCGCGCGGCAGCGTCGTGCCGTACGACCTCAGCCGCAGCGACACGCTGTTCAACTACCAGTTGGGCGTGGTCTACAAGCCGGCCAGCAACGGCAGCATCTACGCCAGCCTGGGCACATCCTCACGCCCTGGCGGCTCCTCGCTGGGCAATGGCAGCGAAGACCTGGGCATCACCACGGACGCCCTGGCCGACCTGAAACCGGAAAAAACCCGCTCCATCGAGCTGGGCACCAAGTGGGATGTGCTGAACAACCACCTGGGCCTGACCGCCGCCATCTTCCGCAATGAAGTGACCAATGTCCGCATCACGGAAAACGGCATCACCTACATGGGCGGCAACAAGGTGGTGAACGGCATCGAACTGGGCTTTACCGGCAGCGTGCTGCCGGGCCTGGACGTGTTCGGCGGCTACACCTATATGGACAGCGAACAAAAGGACATGGGCGCCGGTAACATCGCCAACGGCCAGCCCTTCCAGAACACGCCCAAGCACAGCTTCAGCCTGTGGACCAGCTACAAGCCCATGTCCAAACTGACCCTGGGTCTGGGTGTGTACGCACAAAGCAGCGTGAACGCCTCGTACATCCGCAGCACCGTCGATGGCGGCATCGTGACCAAGGGCGCCAGCGGTTACGCCCGCTACGACGCCATGGCCAGCTACCAGTTCACGCCGAACATGGCACTGCAACTGAACCTGTACAACCTGACCGACAAGGTGTATTACACCGGCGTGCGTTCCCCGCACTACGCCAACATCGGCGCTGGCCGCTCCGCAGTGGCCACGCTGAAGATCGCCTACTGAAGCTGACCTGCGTCAGCCCCCACGCACAAACCCCGCAGCCCTGCCTGGGCGGCGGGGTTTTTTGCGCAAACAATAATCGTTTCCATCATTCATCCTTGACCACCGCCATGCTGCTGCGTATCCCTGCCCTGCTCACTCCCGAAGAAGTCGCCACCTGCCGCCAGACCCTGGAACAAGCCCAGTGGGAAGATGGCCGCGCCACCGCCGGCCATCTGGCCGCACAAGTGAAACAGAATCTGCAACTGCCGCTGGCCAGCGCCGAAGCCAAAACCCTGGGCGAGTTCGTGCTGGACAAACTGGCCCGCAATCCCCTGTATCTGGCCGCCGCCCTGCCGGTAAAGGTGCTGCCCCCGCGCTTCAACCGCTACGAAGGCGGCGGCACCTACGGCAACCACATCGACAACGCGCTGTTCGTCATTCCCGGCACGGCGACCAAGCTGCGCACCGATGTCTCGACCACCGTGTTTTTCAGCAACCCCGACGAATACGAAGGCGGCGAGCTGATCGTGGAAGACACCTTCGGCCAGCAAAGCGTGAAGCTGGCGGCAGGCGATGCCATCGTCTACCCCGGCACCAGCCTGCACCGGGTGAACCCCGTCACCCAAGGCACGCGCTACGCCTCGTTTTTCTGGGCGCAAAGCCTGATTGCCTCGGCGGAAAAGCGCCGCCTGCTGTTCGATCTGGACCAAAGCATCCAGTCCCTGAGCGCCGATTGCCCGGAGCATCCGAAAATCTCCGCCCTCTCCGGCACCTACCACAACCTGCTGCGCATGTGGTCGCAGACATGAGCGCGGCATTGAACATCCTGGGCCAGCCGGTGCAGCCTGCGGCCAGCCAGATTCCGGCGCACATCGCCAGCCTGCCCGACTACGAGCAACAGGCCCGCCACCACATCGAAGCCAGCGCCTGGCAGCACATCCAGGGCGGGGCCGACCAGCAGCTCACCCTGACGCACAACCGCGCCGCCTTCGATGCGCTGCGCCTGGTGCCCCGGCCCTTGGCCGATCTGCGTGGCGCCCACACACGCCAGATGCTGCTGGGCCAGCCGCTGGAGCATCCGATCCTGCTGGCCCCCGTGGCCTACCAGACCCTGGCGCACCCGGAAGGCGAACTGGCCAGCGTGCGTGCCGCCACGGCCTTACAGGCAGGGATGCTGGTCAGCACCTTGAGCAGCCACACGCTGGAGGCCATCGCCCAGGAGGCGCAGCACGCCCGCAGCGCCTTGCAGCGGCGCGGCCCGCTGTGGTTCCAGCTCTATTCCCAGGCCGAGCGTTCGCACACGCTGGAGCTGGTGCAGCGGGCCGAAAGCGCAGGCTATGAAGCCATCGTCTGGACGGTGGATGCCAGCATCAAGCGCTCCGGCTTTGCCCTGCCGCCGGGCGTGGCCGCGGCCAATCTGCGCCATGTGCCCAGCCGCCAACAGGCCGGCAGCATCGACGGCCCGCCGCTGTTCGGCACGCCCCTGACGCAGCAAGCGCCCACGTGGGACGAGCTGCGCTGGCTGCGGGCGCACACGCGCCTGCCCTTCATCCTCAAAGGCGTGCTGCACCCGCAGCAGGCACGGCAAGCAGTGGATTGCGGAGTGGATGCGCTCATCGTCTCCAACCACGGCGGGCGGGTGCTGGACGGCGTGGTCAGCCCCATCGAGGCGCTGCCCGCCATTGCCGCTGCCGTGCAGGTGCCGCTGCTGCTCGACAGCGGCGTGCGCTGGGGCACCGATGTGGTCAAAGCCCTGGCCCTGGGCGCCAGCGCCGTGCTGGTAGGCTGCCCGCAACTGCACGCCCTGGCCTGCGCCGGGTGGCTGGGTGTGGCGCACATGCTGCACCTGCTGCGCGGCGAACTGGAGCTGGCGATGGCGCAACTGGGCTGCGCCACGCTGGAGGAAATCGGGCCGGATGTGTTGTGGCGAAATACCTAAAACAAGAGCTGTTACCGCAATAAAAATAAGGGTTTCAGATAGTTTTCTATCTGAAACCCTTTGTTTATCAGCGCAAACCGCTATTTATTCAGACCGTGGCTTGCGCTTGCGAAAGCCTTGATCGGCGGACTCCGGGGGCTTGTCTTCCGGGCGGATCACCTTGATCGGCGCAGCCTTGCCTTTCAGGCTGGCCGGGGCGCGGTAGGTGCGGATGCTGCCCCGGCCCCGCTGTTCGCCTTCCGGCGCAGTGGCGGAACGCTGCGGACGGTCGCTGCGCGGGCCGCGTTCCTGGCGTTCGCCGTCACGGCGCGGGCCGCGGTCATCTTTGCGGAAACTGGGGCGGTCGTTGTCGAAACGGCGCGGCGGGCGCTCGCCACCTTCAAACCGGCGCTCCTGCGGACGCTCGCCATCGGCACGGCGGAAGCTGGGGCGGCCATCGGCTTTACCGATACCGGCGCGCTGCTGGGGCTCGCCGTCACGGGGCGGGCCGCGGTCGTCCTTGCGGAAGCCGGGACGGTCGTTGTCGAAGCGGCGCGGCGGACGCTCGCCCCCTTCAAACCGACGTTCCTGCGGGCGTTCGCCATCGGCACGGCGGAAGCTGGGGCGGCCATCGGCTTGACCGAAGCCGCCGCGCTCCTGGCGCTCGCCGTCGCGGCGCGGGCCTCGGTCGTCCTTGCGGAAACTGGGACGGTCGTTCTCGAAACGGCGCTGCGGACGTTCACCGCCTTCAAACCGGCGTTCCTGCGGACGTTCGCCATCGCGGCGCGGGCCACGGTCATCGTTGCGGTAGCTGGGACGATCGTTGTCGAAACGGCGCTGCGGGCGCTCACCGCCTTCAAACCGGCGCTCCTGCGGACGCTCGCCATCGGCGCGGCAGAAGCTGGGGCGGCCATCAGATGGGCCGAAACCGCCGCGCTGCGGACGGTCGCCGTCGCGGCGCGGGCCACGGTCGTCTTTGCGGAAACCGGGGCGGTCGTTGTCAAAACGGCGCTGCGGGCGCTCGCCCCCACGCTCGAAACGGTCACCGCTGCGCTGCGGACGGTCGGAAAAATCCCGCTGCGGACGGTCGCCACGCGGGCCACGCTCCCCCTCCCGCCGGGGGCCAGAAGCAGAAAAATCCCGGCGGGCGGGACGTGGGCCGGGACGGGGGCCGGAAGAGGATCGTGGTTTGGAAGGAGGCATGGCCATCTCTGGGCAAAGGAAGGCGGGTATTGTCGCTGCGCCGCCCTGTCCTTGTCCGCACTCGGGCACTCAGGCGCCGATGGCGGCCATCTGCGGCGGGGCGGTTTTGCGGCTCGGGAACACGCCGGTGCGCAGCGCTTCCAGGTCCAGAACGCGCACGCCGCCGTATTCGACCTGGATGGCCCCGGCGGCCTCCAGCGTGGTCAGCGCCTCGTTGACGCGCTGGCGCGACAGGCCGACCAGGTAGGCCAGTTCCTGCTGGGTGATGCGCAGCACGTGGGCATTGCCGCAATAGGGATAAAGCACCGGGTTGAACAGCGCTGCCAGATTGCGGGCCACACGCAGGTCGGGGCTGGAGAGGCGGTCGATCTCCCGCGCGGCGATGAACTGGCCCAGGCGTTCGTTGAGCTGGCTCATGATGTAGCGGTTGAAGCCCAGCGAGTTGTCCAGCAGCCAGTGGAAGGTGTCGATGTGCAGCCCGGCCACCACGCTTTTGCGCAGCGCCTGCACGTTGTAGCGGTACGGCTCGCGCTTGATGCAGGTGCCTTCGCCAAACCAGCCGCCCGGCGGCAGTCCGGCAAAGGTCATGCTGACGCCCTGGGCGTTTTCCGAACTCATTTTCAGCAGCCCGTCGGTCAGGCCGAACCAGTACGTCACCTGCCGCCCCAGCACGCAGACGTGTTCGCCAGGCATGGCCTGCGAGATCTGCAAGGAACTGACGGCCCGGTCACGCTCATGGGGCTGGAGCAGGCGCAACCAGGGAATGCTGCCCAATTCCTGCATGGTGGGAGAGCGTCTGCGTTGGTACAAAGAAGGTATCGAACTCATAAACGGTAAGCATCGGGGCAGATGTCGGCCCTGCCCCCTAGGGTTTGCCACAGGATGCGGCGTTTTCCCGCCATTACCCCCTGCAAATGATGAAAATAAACCACAGTAAAAAGCAGATGACACAGATACACAGCAGGATAACCCGATAAGAAGTTTCCCTAGGAAAGTCGTTAAAAGGACACAATAGCGTCAAACTCGCCACTACGATTGTTGGAAATCCGGTGCAAATCAGACTTTTTGACACGAAACTGACTGCACCCCTTCCAGAACATCGTTTGCGAGGAACCGCCATGGCGACCACTTTTCCGCACCTGCTCCTAGAACATGCCGCCCAGCGCCCCCAGGCACCGGCGCTGCGTGAAAAGGAGTACGGCATTTGGCAGACCTGGAGCTGGGCCGACGTGACCAGGGATGTGCGCCACATGGCCTGTGGCCTGGCTGCGCTGGGCCTGGCACGGGGCCAGAACCTGGCTTTTGTGAGCGACAACCGCCCGCACGTCTACATGGGCTTTGCCGCCGTGCAGAGCCTGGGGGCCATCCCGATTCCGCTGTACCAGGACGCCGTGGCGCAGGAAATGGCCTTCGTGGTGCAGGATGCCGACATCCAGTTCGCCTTTGCCGAAGACCAGGAACAGGTGGACAAGCTACTGGAAGTGCGCGAGTCCGTGCCCGGCATCACCCACATCATTTACGACGACCCGCGCGGCCTGCGCAAATACGAGGAGCCGGGCCTGATCAGCACCGCCGAGCTGAAAAAGCTGGGCGAGACCTGGGACCGCGACCACCCCGGCGTGTGGGAGAACATGCAGCAGCGCGTGCAGGCCGAGGATGTGGCGGTGATCCTCTACACCTCGGGCACCACGGGCAAGCCCAAGGGCGTGTGCCTGACGCACGCCAACTTCATCGGCTCGGCCAAGGGCGGGGTGGAGGTGGACAAGCTCGGCCCCAACGACAACGTCATCTCCTACCTGCCGCCGGCATGGGTGGGCGACCACCTGTTCTCCTACGCCCAGTGGCTGGTGGCGGGCTTCACCATCAACTGCCCGGAATCGGCGGCCACGGTCAGCATCGACATGCGCGAGGTCGGCCCGACGTACTACTTCGCCCCGCCCCGGGTGTTCGAAGGAATGCTGACCTCGGTATCGATCCGCATGGAAGATGCCGCCGCATTCAAGCAGTGGCTGTTCCAGAAGGCCATGAACGTGGCCAAGCGCGTGGGTTCGGACATTCTGGACGGCAAGAGCGTCGGCACCGTGGACCGGCTGAAATACTGGCTGGGCGACCTGATGATCTACGGGCCGCTGCGCAACGCCATGGGCCTGTCGCGCATCCGCGTGGCCTATACCGCCGGCGCGGCCATCGGGCCGGAGCTGTTCCAGTTCTTCCGCAGCATCGGCATCAACCTGAAGCAGCTGTATGGCCAGACCGAAACCTGCGCCTACGTGTGCCTGCAGCGCGACGGCCAGGTGGACATCAACAGCGTGGGGCAGGCAGCCCCGGGCATCGAATTGAAAATTGCCGACAACGGCGAGGTGCTGCTCAAAGGCGTTTCGGTACTCAAGGAGTATTACAAGCGCCCCGACGCCACGGCCGAGGTCATCGATGAAAACGGCTACTTCAAGACCGGAGACGCCGGGGTGATCGGTGCCAACGGCCAGTTGCGCATCATCGACCGCGCCAAGGACGTGGGCAAGATGTCCACTGGCGCCATGTTTGCGCCCAACTACATCGAGAACAAGCTCAAGTTCTTCTCGCACATCAAGGAAGCCGTGTGCTTCGGCAACGGCCAGGACAAGGTCTGCGCCTTCATCAACATCGACTACGAAGCCGTGGGCAACTGGGCCGAGCGCCAGGGCATCCCCTACGGCGGCTACGTCGATCTGGCGTCCAAGCCGCAAGTGCTGGAGCTGGTGGCCGACTGCGTGCGCCAGGTCAATGCCGGGCTGGCCGCCGAAGAAGGCATGGCCGACACCCAGGTGGCCCGCTTCCTGGTGCTGCACAAGGAACTCGACCCGGACGACGACGAGCTGACCCGCACCCGCAAGGTGCGCCGCAACTTCATCGCGGACAAGTACGGCGTGCTGATCGATGCGCTGTACAGCGGCAAGACCGAACAGTTCATCGAAACCCAGGTGAAGTTCGAGGACGGGCGTACCGGCAGCGTCAGCGCCACGCTGAAGATTCTGGAAGGGCAGGTGTATCCCGCCGCCCGTCAGGCCGCCTGAGCCTTGCCCCGGGAACCCCATGACCGACGCCGCTGTTTTGGAACATGACCGCGCCGCTGCCGGCGCTCCACAGCCCCCTTCCCCCATTGCCCAAGAAAAGGCCAATGCCATGACGGACAAGAAAATCGGCGATGTCATTCTGGACATCCAGAACATCAGCCTGCGCTTTGGCGGCGTGAAAGCGCTGACCGACATCTCATTCAACGTGCGGGAGCATGAAATCCGCTCCATCATCGGCCCCAACGGTGCCGGCAAGTCGTCGATGCTCAACTGCATCAACGGCGTGTACACGCCCAGCGAAGGCTCGATCACCTTTCGCGGCCAGACCTTTGCGCACATGAACAGCCGCCAGGTGGCGGAAATGGGCGTGGCCCGCACCTTCCAGAACCTGGCGCTGTTCAAGGGCATGAGCGTGATCGACAACATCATGACCGGGCGCAACCTGAAGATGAAAAGCAACATCCTCCTGCAGGCGCTGCATCTTGGCCCGGCGCGGCGCGAGGAGCTGGCGCACCGCGAGTTCGTCGAGAACATCATCGACTTCCTGGAAATCCAGGCCTACCGCAAGACGCCCGTGGGCCAGCTGCCCTACGGCCTGCAAAAGCGCGTGGACCTGGGCCGCGCCCTGGCCATGGAGCCGCAGGTGCTGCTGCTCGACGAGCCGATGGCCGGGATGAACGTGGAGGAGAAGCAGGACATGTGCCGCTTCATCCTGGACGTGAACGAAGAATTCGGCACCACCATCGTGCTGATCGAGCATGACATGGGCGTGGTGATGGACATCTCCGACCGCGTCGTGGTGCTGGACTACGGCAAGAAGATCGGCGACGGCATGCCCGACGAAGTGCGCAACAACGAAGACGTGATCCGGGCCTACCTGGGCACCTCCCACTGAAAGAACAAGGAGCGAACAACATGGCATTCTTTCTGGAAACCCTGTTCGGCGGCCTGATGGTGGGCACGCTGTACGCGCTGGTAGCGATTGGTTTTGTGTTGATTTTCAAGGCCTCGGGCGTCTTCAACTTCGCCCAGGGGGCGATGGTGCTGTTCTCCGCCCTGGTGATGGCCCGTTTTGCCGAGTGGATTCCGAGCTGGCTGGGCATGGAGCCGGGCCTGCTGGGCAACCTGCTGGCGATCGTGGTCACGCTGGCCAGCATGGTGGTGGTGGCCTGGCTGATCGAGCGCCTGGCGCTGCGCCACCTGGTCAACCAGGAGCCGATCATCCTGCTCATGGCCACGCTGGGCATTGCCTACCTGCTGGACGGCTTCGGGCCGATGGTGTTCGGCTCGGAGGTCTACAACATCGACGTGGGCATGCCCAAAGACCCGGTGTTCCTGATGGAGTCCACCTTCGAAGGCGGCGTGATGATCAGCCTGGAAGACCTGTTTGCCGCCGGCATCGCTGCCGTCATGGTGGCAGCCCTGAGCATCTTCTTCCAGAAAACCAAGACGGGCCGCGCCCTGCGGGCCGTGGCCGACGACCACCAGGCTGCGCAATCCATCGGCATTCCGCTGTCGCGCATCTGGGTCATCGTCTGGTCGGTGGCCGGGGCCGTGGCCCTGGTGGTCGGCATCATCTGGGGCAGCAAGCTGGGCGTGCAGTATTCGCTGTCGCTGGTGGCCCTCAAGGCGCTGCCGGTGGTGATTCTGGGGGGCCTGACCTCCCTGCCCGGCGCCATCATCGGCGGCCTGATCATCGGCGTGGGCGAGAAGCTCTCGGAGGTGTACCTCGGCCCCATGGTGGGCGGAGGCATCGAAACCTGGTTCGCCTATGGCCTGGCACTGTGCTTCCTGCTGGTGCGTCCCCAGGGTTTGTTTGGCGACAAGATCATTGACCGCGTGTAAGCCGGGAGGAAAAACAACATGTTCTATCGTGAAAACGGTCAATTCAAGACCAGCTACGCTGCCGACCAGCAGATCTTCACCGTCTCCCAGGACCGCTACGCCATCCTGGCCCTGCTGGCCGTGGCCTTCGTCGCTGTCCCGCTGCTGGCCAGCGACTACACCTTTCAGGCCATCCTGATTCCCTTCGTCATCATGAGCCTGGGAGCGCTGGGGCTGAACATCCTGGTCGGCTACTGCGGCCAGATCTCTCTGGGTACCGGTGCCTTCATGGCCGTGGGTGCCTACGCGGCATACAACTTCCAGGTGCGCTTCGAAGGGATGCCGCTGCTGCTCGCCTTGATCGGCGGCGGGCTGTGCGCCATGGTGGTGGGGGTGATTTTCGGCCTGCCCAGCCTGCGCATTCGCGGCCTGTACCTGGCCGTGGCCACCCTGGCGGCACAGTTCTTCGTCGACTGGCTGACTACCCGCGCCGCCTGGGTGACGAACAACTCCTCCTCCGGCTCCGTCAGCGCCCGCGCATTGGAGATTGCCGGCTGGCAGATCGACACGCCGATGGAGAAATACCTGCTGTGCCTGGCCATCCTGACCGTGCTGGCACTGGCGACGAAGAACCTGGTGCGCAGCTCGGTGGGCCGCGAATGGATGGCCATGCGCGACATGGACGTGGCCGCCAGCGTGATCGGCATCCGTCCGGTGTACGCCAAGCTGTCGGCGTTTGCGGTCAGCTCCTTCGTCGTGGGCATTGCCGGGGCGCTGTGGGGCTTCGTCCACCTGGGCGCCTGGGAGCCGGCGGCGTTCAGCCTCGACCGCTCGCTGCAACTGCTGTTCATGATCATCATCGGCGGCCTCGGCTCCATCGTGGGCAGCATCTTCGGCGCGGCCTTCTTCGTGCTGCTGCCACTACTGCTCAACCACGTGCCGCACTGGCTGGGCCTGCCGATTTCGACGGCCACGGCCACCTATCTGGAACACATGATTTTTGGCGCCTTGATCGTGTTCTTCCTGATTGTCGAACCGCACGGTCTGGCCAAACTCTGGGCCACGGCCCGGCAGAAGCTGCGCGTCTGGCCCTTCCCGCACTAACCCCGAACAGCGCCGGCAGCCTGCAAAAATGCTGCCGACGCTTGCAGACATTACGTTTCAGGCACTTTTAAC
>JAHRXD010000116.1 GCA_019104825.1 Comamonas sp. | reverse complement strand
GGTGCAGGAAGACATCGACGCCGGTAAAGCCCTGTGCAACGCGCCCCTGCCCGCCTGGGTCTTCGAAGGCCCGGTGGCCGAGGCCGGCGGCGTGCATACCGCCCAGGGTTCGTGGAGCGCAGCCGAGCAGAAATTCGTCGCCCGCCGCGTGCTGCCCGTCTACGAACGCCAGCTGTTCCCCGAGAAGCTGCTGGGCGAGGACAGCCTGCCCGACTGGAAAACCGCCGGTACCACGCTGTTTGAAAACAAAGCCCTGCGTGCCTGGACGCTGGACAAGGATGGCAGCCCCTTCGGTGGGCGGGTGCTGATCGCCAGCATCAAAAACAAAATGCACGCCATCAGCCCCGAAGTGATGGAAAGCCTGATGGAAGCCGTCGAGCTGGCCGAAAACGAATACCAGGGCATGGTCATCTGGTCGGGCGATGCGCCGTTCTCCGTCGGTGCTGACCTGGAAGCCACCATGCCGGCCTTCGTCGTCGGTGGCGCCGACGCTATCGACAGCATCGAAGGCGAATTGCAAGCCCTGATGATGCGCCTGCGCTACGCCCAGGTGCCGGTCGTCTCGGCCATCCACGGCATGGCCCTGGGCGGCGGCTGCGAGCTGGCCGTGTACAGCGCCCGGCGCGTCGCGCACATGGAAAGCTACATCGGCCTGGTGGAAGTGGGCGTGGGCCTGATTCCCGGCGCCGGTGGCCTGACCTACATCGCCCGCCGCGCTGCGGAAAAAATGCTGCAAAGCACCAGCAAGGACATCCTGCCCTTCCTGACCGAAGGATTCACCGCCGCCGCCATGGCCAAGGTGGGCACCAGCGCCATCGAATCGCGCAAGCTGGGCTACCTGCTGGACAGCGACGTGATCGTGCCGCACAAGGACGAGGTGCTGTTCACCGCTATCAACGAAGCCAAGGCCCTGGCCGCCAGCGGCTGGCGTGCCCCGGTCAAGCGCCTGTTCCCCGTGGCCGGGCGCAACGGTATTGCCACCATCCAGGCCCAGCTGGTGAACATGCGCGACGGCGGCTTCATCAGCGCCTACGACTTCAAGATCGCCCGCATGATTGCCGAAGTGGTCTGCGGCGGCGAAGTGGACGGCGGCACCCTGGTGACCGAGGAATACCTGCTGGCGCTGGAGCGCAAGGCCTTCTGCCACCTGATCGCCCAGCCCAAGACGCACGAGCGCATCCTGGGGATGCTCAACACCGGCAAGCCTGTGCGCAACTAATGCGGCAAGGAGAAATATCACTATGAAACAAGTTCAAGAAGCCTACATCGTTGCCGCCACGCGCACCCCTATCGGGCGCTCGGGCCGTGGCTATTTCAAAAACACCCGTCCTGACGACCTGCTGCTGGCCGCCGTGCGCGGCGCGATGGCGCAGGTGCCCACGCTCGACCCCAAGGCGATCGAGGACAGCATCATCGGCTGCTCCTTCCCCGAAGGCGAACAGGGCATGAACATGGCGCGTATCGTCATGGGCCTGGCCTTCCCCCACCCGGTGGGCGGCGTGACGGTGAACCGTTTCTGCGCCTCGGGCATCACCGCCATCCAGATGGCCGCCGACCGCATCCGCGTGGGCGAGGCCGACGTGCTGATCGCCGGTGGCGCCGAATCCATGAGCATGGTGCCCATGGGCGGCAACAAGCCGTCGTTCAACCCCTCCGTCTTCGCCCGCGATGAAGACGTGGGCATTGCCTACGGCATGGGGCTGACGGCGGAAAAGGTCGCCCAGCAATGGAAAGTCAGCCGCGAAGCGCAGGACGCCTTTGCGCTGGAATCGCACCTGCGGGCCATCAAGGCCCAGCAGGCCGGCGAGTTTGCCGACGAGATCACGCCGTTTGAAATCATCGACCGCAGCCCGAATCTGGCGACCGGCGAAGTGATCGAAACACGCCGCACCGTGAACCTGGACGAAGGCCCGCGCCCCGACACCTCGCTGGAAGGGCTGGCAAAACTGCGCCCGGTGTTTGCCGCACGCGGCAGCGTCACCGCCGGCAACAGCTCGCAGACCAGCGACGGCGCAGGCGCGTTGATTTTGGCCAGCGAAAAAGCGGTGAAGCAATTCGGCCTCACCCCCCTGGCCCGCTTCGTCAGCTACGCCGCCCGTGGCGTGCCGCCGGAAATCATGGGCATCGGCCCCATCGAGGCCATTCCCGCTGCACTGCGCTACGCCGGTCTGCAATCGGACGACATCGGCTGGTACGAGCTGAACGAAGCCTTTGCCGCCCAGTCGCTGGCCGTCGTCAACACCCTGGGCCTGAACCCGGCCAACGTGAACCCGATGGGCGGCGCCATCGCCCTGGGCCACCCGCTGGGTGCCACCGGCGCCATCCGCGCGGCCACCACCATCCACGCCCTGCGCCGCCACAAGCGCAAGTACGGCATGGTGACGATGTGCATCGGCACCGGCCAGGGCGCAGCCGGGATTTTCGAGGCGCTGTAAACCGCCTTGCCAAATAAGTAGTTCATTGCGTTTACCCGCCTGCGGCCTGGCCCTGGCGGGTTTTTTTACGAAGACGATTTACTTCTTTAAAAGGAGCTTTTACCGCTAGTATTCATTGGATTTCAGGTATTTTTATATCTGAAATCCTTTAAATTCATGCGGTAGAAGCTATTACTATTAAAGACATTTTCACCCCAAGGAATCGCGATGACCCAGCAACACCCCCTGGACGCCATGCTGCACCTTCAGCCCCAGGCCGATGGCAGCTTTGTCGCCCACACCCATGCGGGCTACGCCAACATGGTCGGCCCTTACGGCGGTGCCACCGCCGCCCTGCTGCTGCACAGCGTGCTGCAACACCCGGACTGCCTGGGCCAGCCGCTGTCGCTCACGGTGAACTTTGCCGGGCCGGTGAAGGATGGCGCCATGCACCTCGTGCCCCGCGCCGTGCGCACCAACCGCACCACCCAGCACTGGCTGGTGGAACTGCGCCAGACGGATGCCGAAACCGGCGCGGAAGTCGTCTCCAGCACTGCCACGGTGGTGACGGCCATACGCCGCGCAACCATAAGCGCCGACGTGATCGCCGCCCCCGCCGTGCCCCCGGCGCTGGACTGCCCCGCATTCGACGCCCGCCGCGCCATGCCCTGGCTGCAACGCTACGACTGGCGCATGGTCAGCGGCAACCTGCCCGCCACCTGGGACGACGGCCAGCACCCCACGCAAAGCCGCCTGTGGGTGCGCGACGTGCCGCCGCGCCCGCTGGACTTCGCCAGCCTGACGGCGCTGTGCGATGTTTTCATCCCACGTGTCTGGCTGCACCGCGCACGGCCCGTGCCTGTGGGCACCGTGTCATTGACGGTGTATTTCCACGCCGACAGCGCCCAGCTGGCCGCCCAGGGCGACGCCCATGTGCTGGGTCAGGCCGACGCGCAGGCGCTGCGCAACGGCTTTTCTGACCAGACCGCGCAAATCTGGGACGCTGGCGGCCTGCTGCTGGCCACCAGCCACCAAATCGTTTACTACAAGGAATAAACCATGAGCCAAGACCTCCTCATCCACACCGAAGCCGGTGTCACCACCATCACCTTCAACCGTGTCGAGAAGAAAAACTCTTTCACCGAAGCCATGTACGCCCAGCTCACCCAGGCGCTGGCCC
>JAHRXD010000082.1 GCA_019104825.1 Comamonas sp. | reverse complement strand
AGCACCTGCTGTTCAACCGCAACGCCATCTTTACCGGCGGCATCCGCCCGCACTACTACAGCCTGCCCGTCCTGAAGCGCGAGGAACACCGCCAGGCGCTGGTGCAGGCCGCCACCAGCGGCAACCCCAAATTCTACCTGGGCACCGACAGCGCCCCCCACGCCGCGCATTTGAAAGAACACGCCACCGGCTGCGCCGGCTGCTACAGCGCCCACGCCGCACTGGAGCTGTACGCCGCCGCCTTCGACGCCGCCAATGCACTGGACAAGCTGGAAGGCTTCGCCAGCTTCCACGGCCCGGACTTCTACGGCCTGCCGCGCAACACCGGCACCGTCACCCTGGTGCAACAAAGCTGGACGCCACCCGACAGCTTTGCCTTTGGCGAAGGCGCCGAGCTGAAACCCCTGGCCGCCGGGGAAGCGCTGGCGTGGAAGTTGCAGGCCCCGCAAAAATCGGCCACTTAAGTAGTAATCCCTGGTTTATCAAAGAGATAACCCTCCACCTGAAGAAAGTACCGCCCCACCCATGTTTACCGGCATCGTCCAGGCCGTCGCCACCATTGCGGATTTGCAGGAGCAACCTGGCCTGCGCACCTTTACCCTGGAGTTTCCCGAAGGCTTTTGCCAGGGCCTGGCGATTGGCGCCAGCGTTGCCACCGACGGCGTGTGCCTGACGGTGACGGAAATCCTCTCGCCCACCCGCGCCCGCTTCGACGTGATGCAGCACAGCCTGGCCATCACCACCCTGGGCAGCTACCGCGTCGGCCAGCGGGTGAACGTGGAGCGTGCTGCCAAGGAGGGGGCGGAAGTGGGCGGGCACATCCTCTCGGGCCACGTCGACGGCACGGCGCGATTGCTGGAGATCGTGCCCACCGAGACGAACTACAAAATCCGCTTCGGCCTGCCCGCCGCGCTGACACCCTACGTGTTCGCCAAAGGCTATATCGCCATCAACGGCGCGAGCCTGACGGTGTCCGAGGCCGACCGGCAGGCGGGCTGGTTCGAGGTCTGGCTCATCCCCGAAACCCGCCGCGCCACGGTGTTCGAGGACAAGCGCGTGGGCGACGCGGTGAACATCGAGATCGAACGCAGCACCCAGGTGATGGTCGATACCGTGCGCGATACCGTGGCCGCCAGCCTGGGGCGGCTGCGCCCGGTGCTGGAGGCGCTGCTGGCCGAGAAGGGCTTGCGGCTGGACGACTTCATCGACGCGCCCAGCCTGCCGAAGCAATAGGCGCCAGCGCTACTGCGCCATCATCTGCCAGCGCCGCTGCGCCCACAGCGTCCAGGCCAGCCCCAGGGCCGCCAGCACGGCGGCGCTGCTGCTCAAATAGCCTAGCCCGGCGTGCTGGCCGATCTGGCTGCCCAGCAGGGCGCCTGCGCCAATGGCGAGGTTGAAGACGCCGGAGAAAATCGCCATGCCCACGTCCGTGGCATCGCGGCTCAGGTGCAGCACCTGCGCCTGCATGGGCAGCACCACGGCCATCACCGCTGCGCCCCAGACCACCGTCAGCGCGTACAGACTCCAGGGTGCCTGCCCGGCCACGGGCAGCAGGCCCAGGCACAGCGCCAGGGTGGCCAGGGCGATCACCAGAAAGCGCAGCGGCACCTTCAGCCCCCAGCGGCTGAACAGCAGGCTGCCCAACATGCCGCAGGCGCCGAACAGCAGCAGCACCGCCGTGGTCACCTGCGGGCTGTGCCCGGCCTGCGCCTGCACCCAGGGTTCAATGTAGCTGTACATGATGAACTGCGCCGTCACCACCAGCACCTGCAGGCCGAACACCGCCATCAGCGCCGGGCGGCGCAGCAGTACGGGCACACTGGACAGGCTGCCGGAGTTTTCACTGGGCAGGCGCGACAGGCTGCGGGCCAGCACCAGGGCCACCAGCACGGCCACCACGCCGATCAGCCAGAAGCTGTTGCGCCAGCCCAGCGCGTCGCCCACGATCCGGCCCAGGGGCACGCCCAGCACCATCGCCAGCGTGGTGCCGGTGGCCAGCAGGCCCAGCGCCTGGGCTTTCTTGCCCTCGGGTGCCACCCGCACCACCAAAGACGCGGTGATCGACCAGAACACCGCGTGTGCCAGCGCCACGCCCAGCCGGGCCAGCACCAGCACCGTGAAATTGCCCGCCAGCCCCGTCAGCGCCTGGCACGCCACGAACAGGGCGAACACCCACAGCAGCAGGCGGCGGCGCTCCCAGGCGCGGGTGGCCAGCATCAGCGGCAAAGAGGCCAGCGCGACCAGCCAGGCGTACAGCGTCAGCATCAGCCCCACCTGCTCGGGCCGCATGGCAAAGCTGTGGCCGATGCTGCCCAGCAGACCCACGGGCACGAATTCGCTGGTGTTGAAGATGAACGCCCCCAGGGTCAGGGCCAGCACGCCCAGCCATGCGGCGTGCCGGCCACTGCCCTGCGGCGCGGCTTGCGTCGTCGGCATGGGCATGGTCAGGCGCCGGGGGCGGCATCCACGGCGGCTACGGCATACGCGTTGGCGTCAAAGGCCAGCCCGCGCTCGTCCGAGAGCCACTGCAAGGCAGGCAGCGCCCCTTCCAGCACCGGGCGCACGGTCAGCGGCAGTTGCTGCCAGGCCATCTCCTGGCCTTCGCGCATGACCAGTTCGCCCTGCCAGCGTGTGACCTTGCACCAGTGCAGGCGCACCTGGGCGTGGGGGTAGTCATGCTCTGTCACCTGCCAGGGCAGGCAGTGGTCGATGGTGATGCCGATTTCTTCCTGCAACTCGCGGCGCAGGGCCTGTTCGACGGTTTCCCCGGCTTCCAGCTTGCCGCCGGGAAACTCCCACCAGCCCGCCCGCGCCTTGCCTGCCGGGCGGCTGGTGAGCAGCAATGCGCCGTCGCTTTCGCGGATCAGCACGCCCACGGCCACCTCCACGCGCACGGCGTTCTCAGATTTCTGCGCCATCGCTCAGTCCTTGCACATCGTCAATACGGGGACGGGCGGCAGCGGCCCGATCGGCATCCTGGCTGCGGCCTGCGTAATCGCGGGCGAACTGCTGGGCCACGCGGCCACTGCGCGAACCGCGCTCCAGCGCCCAGACCAGGGCTTCAGGCTGCGCCGCCGCGATGGCCGCCGCATCCAGTCCCAGGCTGGAGAGCCACTGCGCCACCACGCGCAGGTATTCGTCCTGGCTGAAGGGGTAGAAGCTGACCCACAGGCCAAAGCGTTCAGACAGGGAGATTTTTTCCTCCACCACCTCGCCGGGGTGGATTTCGCCGTTCTCGCCCTTGGAGGTTTGCAGGTTGTCCGTCATGTATTCGGGCAGCAGGTGGCGGCGGTTGCTGGTGGCGTAGACCAGCACGTTGGGCGTGGCGGCGCTGACCGAGCCGTCCAGGATGGACTTCATGGCCTTGTAGCCCGGCTCGCCTTCCTCGAAGCTCAAATCGTCGCAGTAGATGATGAATTTCTCGGGCCGCGCGGCGACCACTTCCACGATGTCGGGCAGATCGGTCAGGTCGGCCTTGTCCACTTCGATCAGGCGCAGCCCCTGGCCCGCGTAGGCGTGCAGGCAGGCGCGAATCAGCGACGACTTGCCCGTGCCCCGCGCCCCGGTCAGCAGCACGTTGTTGGCGGTGCGGCCCTGCACGAACTGCTCGGTGTTGCGGGCGATCTTGTCCTTCTGCACGTCGATGTTCTGCAAATCGGAGAGCTGCATCGCGCCGACGTGGCGCACCGGCTCCAGCACGCCGCAGCCGTTGGCCCGCTTGCGGTAGCGCCAGGCAATCGCCGCGCCCCAGTCGGCTGGCGCCTGCAACGGCTGGGGCAGCACGGCCTCGATGCGCTGCATGAGCTGCTCGGCACGGGCCACCAGACGTTCCAGCGGGGAAAAAGTGGAGAGATCGGTATCTTGCATAAAAAAGAGCTGTTACCGCTGGTGAATAAACGATTTCAGCATTAAAAATATCTGAAATCGTTTTTTTGTCAGCGGAAATAGCTATTTAATTTGAATAATGGTTAAGGCCGTAAACACGTTCTACGAACGGTAATCGGCGTTGATGGTCACGTAGTCGTGGCTGAAATCGCACGTCCACACGGTCTGGCTGGCGCTGCCCCGGCCCAGATGCACGCGCACGGTGATTTCGCTTTGCTTCATCACGCGCTGGCCGTCTTCCTCGCGGTAGGCCGGATTGCGCCCGCCCTGGGTAACGACATGCACGTCGTCCAGGTGCAGCTCGATGCCGTTCTGGTCCAGGTCGGCAATCCCCGCGTAGCCCACGGCGGCCAGGATGCGCCCCAGGTTCGGGTCGCTGGCGTAGAAGGCGGTTTTCACCAGCGGCGAATGGGCAATGGCATAGGCCGCCAGGCGGCATTCTTCCTCGGTCTTGCCGCCTTCGACCTGCACGGTGATGAACTTGGTCGCGCCCTCGCCGTCACGCACGATGGCCTGGGCCAGCAGGCGGGCCACATCCAGCAGGGCGGCTTTGAGTGCCTGGGCGTCGGCACCGGCCCAGTCGGCGATCTGCGCGTTCCCGGCCCGGTGCGTGGCAATGACGACGAAGGAATCGTTGGTAGACGTATCGCCGTCGATGGTCACGCGGTTGAACGACCCCTCGGCCAGCTCCCTGGCCAGCCCTTGCAGCAGCGCCGGGGCAATGGCCGCATCGGTGGCCAGAAAGCCCAGCATGGTCGCCATGTTCGGGCGGATCATGCCCGCGCCCTTGCTGATGCCGGTCACGGTGACGGTCTTGCCGCCCACCTGCACCTGGCGGCTGTACGCCTTGGGCTGGGTGTCGGTGGTCATGATGCCTTCGGCGGCAGCCAGCCAGTTGTCTGCCCGGGCACCGGCAATGGCAGCGGGCAGCCCGGCCACGATGCGTGGCACCGGCAGCGGCTCCATGATCACGCCGGTGGAAAACGGCAGGATGGCGCCGGGCGCCACGCCCAGGGCGTCCGCCAGCGCCGCGCAGGTGGCCCGCGCATCGGCCAGCCCCGGGGCACCCGTGCCCGCATTGGCATTGCCCGTATTCACCACCAGGGCGCGGATGCCCTGGCCCGCCGCCAGATGTTCCCGGCACACCTGCACCGGTGCGGCGCAGTAACGGTTCTGCGTGAACACCCCGGCCACGCTGGCGCCTTCGTCCAGCAGAAAAACCGTCAAGTCCTTGCGGTTCGCTTTGCGCACACCGGCTTCGGTGACGCCGATACGCACACCGGCGACCGGGTGCAGGTCAGGGGCTTGGGGGAGAGGCAGGTTTACAGGCATGGCAATCCTTGAGAGGGAAAACAGCAGAACAAACGGCAAAGGGTGAATTATGGAGCGTGGCCGCAGCGATAAAAAAACGGGCCGCAGCCCGTTTTGGAAAGCTTGGAAAGCCTGCCAGGCGCTATCTCACGACAGCTTGCCGTGGCACTGCTTGAACTTCTTGCCGCTGCCGCAGGGGCAGGGGTCGTTGCGGCCCACGCGCACGCCTTCGGGGAGCTGGAAGTCGTCGCCCGGCAGGTCGCTCTTGTCGTTGTCCGCGCTGGCGTATTGCATTCCGGGCACATGCTCGGCACGTTGCTCGATGCTGTCGGCGGCCTGCTGCAAGGCTTCGGGTTCACGGATGCGCACGGTCAGCAGCACGCGGGTGACTTCGTTCTTCACCACGTCGATCAACTGGCTGAACAGCTCGAAGGCTTCGCGCTTGTATTCCTGCTTGGGCTGCTTCTGCGCAAAGCCGCGCAGGTGGATGCCCTGGCGCAGGTAGTCCAGCGCCGAGAGGTGGTCGCGCCAGTTGGTGTCAAAGCTTTGCAGCAGCACGGCACGCTGGAAGTGCATGAACTGCTCGCTGCCGGCCAGCTCCAGCTTGCTCTCGTACAGGGCCTTGGCGGCCTCCTGCACCAGCGCCAGGATGTCTTCGTCGGTGATGCTGTCGTTTTGCTCTGCCTGGGCTTGCAGGCCCAGTTGCAAATGCCATTCGCCCAGGGCTTTTTCCAGGCCGGGCAGATCCCATTGCTCTTCCATGGAGTCGGCCGGCACGTACTGGCGCACCAGGTCCTGCACGCAGCCTTCGATCATCTTCTGGATCATGGCCGTCAGATCGGGCGTGTCCAGAATGGCGTTGCGCTGCTCGTAAATCACCTTGCGCTGCTCGTTGGCCACGTCGTCGTATTCCAGCAGCTGCTTGCGGATGTCGAAGTTGCGCCCTTCGACCTTGC
>JAHRXD010000135.1 GCA_019104825.1 Comamonas sp. | reverse complement strand
GAGCCACCTGGGTGCTGTCGAGCGCCGCCAGCGGGGCCTCTCGCGCAGCTTCCAGCGCACCAGCATCTTCGGCGGCATGCCGGTGCGCAAGCAGGTGGAGCTGGCGTCCTACAAGATGGGCGTGCCCGACCCCGGCGCGGATGCCGACGCCGTGCTGCGCGAGCTGGACCTGGCCCGCCTGAGCCATGCCATCGCCGAAGACCTGGGCTACGGCGAGCAACGCCGCCTGGACCTGGCCCTGGCCCTGGTGGGCCGGCCCAAGCTGCTCATGCTCGACGAGCCCATGGCCGGCCTGTCGGTGAAGGAGTCGATGGACCTGGCGCAGCACCTGCGCGCAATGACCGCGCGCTGGGACGTCTCGGTGCTGCTGGTGGAGCACGACATGGATGTGGTGTTCGGCATTTCGGACGCCGTCACCGTGTTTGAACTCGGCCGCGTCATCGCCAGTGGCGAGCCGGCAGCCGTGCGCGCCGATCCGCGGGTGCGCGAAGCCTACCTGGGGAGTGCCGCATGAGCGCCTTGCTGACATTGAACGAGGTGGAAGCCTTCTACGGCGCGGCCCACATCCTGCACCGCCTGAGCCTGCACGTAAATGCAGGCGAGCGCGTGGCGCTGATCGGGCGCAACGGCGTGGGCAAGACCACGGTGGTCAACACCATCCTGGGCCTGGCGCAACTGCGCGGCGGCACGGTGCGCATCGGCGGCGAGGCCATCGCCCGCCCGCGCCCCTACATCGCTGCGCAGCGCGGCGTGGTGGTGGTGCCGCAGGGGCGGCGCATCGTGGCCAACCTGACGGTGGAGGAAAACCTGCTGCTGGGCGGCGCCACCGGCCGCAAGGGGCCATGGACGGTGCCCGAGATCTACAAGCTGTTCCCCATCCTGCAAGAGCGGGCGCACACCCCCGGCACGGCGCTGTCGGGCGGGCAGCAGCAGATGCTGGCCGTGGGCCGCGCCCTCATGTCCAACCCCAGCCTGATCCTGCTGGACGAACCCACCGAAGGGCTGGCCCCGGTGATCGTCGATCAACTGGCCGACATCTTCAACCGGGTCGCCGACCAGGGCACCGCCCTGCTGCTCATCGAGCAGAACCTGAGCCTGGTGGCCCGGGTGGCGCACCGCTACCTGGCCATGGCCAAGGGCGCGGTGGTGGCCGATGGCCCCGTCGATGCTTCGCCCGAAGGCATGCAGGCGCTGGCCGAACACGTCGCGGTCTGACACTTTTTCCCCCAACCACAAGGAGACATCCATGAAAAAAACCACCACTTTGCTGACCGGCGTTGCGCTGGCCGCCGCGCTGCCCCTGGCGGCGCTGGCGCAGGACAAGGAGCCGGTGAAGATCGCCTTGGTCACGTCCAAGTCCGGCGCCTTCGCCACCATGGGCGCGGACGTGGCCAACGGCATCAAGTTTGCCGTCGAGGAGGCCAACGCCAAGGGCAGCATCGACGGCCGCAAGATCGTGCTGGCCGAGGGCGACGACGAAAGCACGCCCGACGCGGGCCGCCGCGTGGCCGAGAAGCTCGCGCGCGAGGGCCACAACCTCATCATCGGCCCCATCACCTCGTCCATCTCGCTGGCCATCAGCCAGAACCTGGCCCGCTGGGACGCGGCCTTCATCGGCACCATGAGCAAGGCCGACCGCCTGACGCAGGACGCCTGCAACCCACGCTTCGTGCGCACCAACCACTCCGACGCCATGGACCTGGCGATGATCAACGAGTGGGCCAAGACCCTGCCGGGCAACAACTTCGCCATCCTGGCTGCCGACTACGTATGGGGCCAGGACTCGGCCAAGTCCTTCGAAGCCGCCGTCGGCGCACAGGGCAAGAAGGTGGGCACCAAACTGTTCGTGCCGCTGGGCACCAAAGACTACGCGCCCTACATCCAGCAGCTCAAGAACGCCAAGGCCGATGCCGTCTGGGTGGCCGACGTGTCGGGCGCCATCGCCTTCACCAAACAGGCCGCCGACTTCGGCCTGATCCCGCAAACCCCGCTGATCGGTCACGCGCTGCTGTCCAACTTCATCGTCAATGCGACAGGCACGGCGCTGACCAACGTGCCCGGCAACGTCGGCTACACGCCGGACATCGACACGCCGCAGAGCCAGGCCTTCGCCGCCGCCTTCAAGGCCAAGCACAACCGCCTGCCCTCCGACACCGAAGGCCAGGCCTACAACGGCGCCATGGTGCTGCTGCAGGGCGTGAAGCTGGCCGGCAGCGCCAAGCCCCTGGACGTGACCAAGGCCCTGCGCGGTGCCGAGGTGGAGACGCTGTACGGCAAGGCCACGGTGCGGGCGGCGGACAACCAATTGCTGATTCCCAACTACATCGCCCGCGTCAAGACCGCCGACGGCGTGCTGCGCCCGGTGATCGAGCAAAGCTACCCCGCCAGCCTCGTGCCCCCGGCATCGCCGCTGTGCAAGATGTAAGAACCTGTTCACGCTCTCAGCGCGAAGGGGTGCGGGATGCGGATCGGGATGGTCTGCTAGGCGCAAACCGCAGTGATAGCCGGAGCTATGGCGAGGATTTGCAACGCCGCAGACCGCCCGAGGCCGCAACGGCACACCCGCGTGGAGATCGTGAACAGGTTCTCAGCATCCACTGTCGATTTTTTCTACACCCCATCCCTACTCTGAAACTGAAACCTTAGGAGACTTTTCATGCAACGCATCGCCACAAGCCTGACCACCACTTTGCTCCTGTGTGCCGGGTCCATCGCCTCGGCCCAGGCCCAGAACGTCACCCTCTACGGCCTGGTGGACACCGGCGTGGAACGCCTGGACAACACCAGCACCGGCGGCAGCATCACCCGGATGCCCAGCATTGCCGGCTCTGCCGCCTCGCGCTGGGGGCTGCGCGGCAGCGAAGACCTGGGCAACGGCCTGAAGGCCGTGTTCACGCTGGAATCCGGCTTCGGCCTGGATACGGGCGAAACCCAGCAAGGGGGCCGCGCCTTTGGCCGCCAGGCGTTTGTCGGCCTCTCCGGCCAATGGGGCACGCTGTCCCTGGGCCGCCAGTATTCGATGCTGTTCCCGGGCGCCGCCAATACCGACATCTTCCTGGCGCAGATCTACGGCGCCGGCGCGTTCGACACCTATCTGGCCGGCCCGCGCCTGGACAATTCCATTGCCTATCTGGGCAAATTCGGCAGTGTCACCGCTGGCCTGCTCTACAGCCTGGGCAAGGATGCGCAAAACTGCGCGGGCGAAAGCAGCAACAGCAGCGAATGCCGCTCCTGGTCTGCCGTACTGAAGTACGACGCGCCCACCTGGGGCGTGGGCACCTGGGTCGATGAGCAGAACGGACGCGACAACCGCCCCGCCGGTGGCGCCGACCTGAGCGACAAGTCCGATCGCCGCGTGGCGCTGAACGGCTACGTCATGCTGGGCAAGACCAAGCTGGCCGCCAACTACATGCAGCGCAGGAACGAAGCCGCCGTCCAGGCCCAGCGCAAAAGCACCCTGTGGTCGCTGGGCGTGTCCCACCCCCTGACCACCGCCGTGACGCTGGAGGCCCAGTACTACGACTTCGATTACAAAAACAGCGCCGACGGTGCCCAGATGCTGGTACTGCGCGGCACCTATGCCTTCTCCAGGCGCACTGCCGCCTACACCACGGTGGGCTTCATGCGCAACGATGGCAAGGCCCGGTTCTCGCCCTCGGTAGGTGCCAGCAACACGGCCCTGGCGCCCCTGGCCGGACGCAATCAAACTGGCCTGATGGTCGGTTTGCGCCACGCGTTCTGACGCCATGCAGGCCGCCTTCATCACCGGCCACGGCGGCAACGACGTGGTACAGGTGGGGGAGCGCAGCCTGCCCGCACGCGCACCCGGCCAGGTGCGCGTACGCATGCAGGCCGCAACCCTCAACCAAGTGGATTTGTACATGCGCAACAGCGGTGCCGGCATCACCCACCGGCTACCGCAAACCTTGGGCCTGGACGGCGCAGGCATCGTGGAGGAATGCGACAGCGACGACCCGCTGCTGCGCCCCGGGCAGGAAGTGGTCATTCACCCCGGCGTGGCCTGCGGCCGCTGCGAGTTCTGCCAGGGGGGCGACAGCGCCCTGTGCGCCTGCATCCAGTTCCTGGGGGAGCATCGGGACGGCGCCTTTGCCCAGTGGGTGCAGGTGCCCGCCGCGCAACTGTTTCCCAAACCCGCGCACCTGGACTGGGCCGAAGCCGCCGCCCTGGGCGTCAACCACCTGACGGCCTGGCGGATGCTGTTTTCCAGAGCGCGTCTGCAACCCTGGGAGACGGTGCTGATCTTCGGCATCGGCGGCGGCGTCTCGCTGGCCGGACTGCAACTGGCGCAGGCCATCGGCGCACGGGTCATCGTCACCTCCCGCGAGGACGGCAAGCTGGAACGGGCACGCCTGCTGGGCGCCGCCCATGGCATCAACAGCCGGACGCAGGACGTTGCCAAAGAGGTGCTGTCCCTGACCGGCGGACGGGGCGTGGATGTGGTGCTGGAAAACGTGGGGGAAGCCGTCTGGCCTTCGGCCCTGAAATCGCTGGTGCGCGGTGGCCGCCTGGTCACCTGCGGCGCCACCACGGGCGACCAGCCCGGTGCCGACCTGCGCCGCCTGTTCGTGCGCCAGTTGCAGATCTTCGGCTCCAGCCTGGGCAACCTGGGCGAATTTCACGACCTGCTCCATTTCGTGCAGCGCACCGGCCTGCGGCCCGTCATCGACAGCCGCTTTGCCCTGGGCGATGTGCATACGGCGCTGAACCGTCTGGAATCAGGCCGGCATTTCGGGAAGATCGCACTGCATCTTGGCGATGCCTGAAAGCAACAGCCATGGGTGCCATGCCCGGTAGCGGGATGGCACCCTGGAAAATGAAAATTAAAAAGCAGAGCTGCCAGCGCTTACCCAGTAAGCGCTAGAAGCCAAAAAGGCTAAAAAAACCGATTCCCCCGCTCCGGCCGGGTGGGGGGCGACTCGCCAAACCGCGCCGTGGTACTGCTGCCCTCGCGGTAGGCCAGCACGGCGCTGGCCAGGGCGAAGTCCTCGGGGTAGGTGACCTTGAAATTCTGCGCCCCGCCCGCCACCAGCTTGGGGCGGTGGCCTGCGGCCTCCATCGCGCTGGCCTCGTCGGTGGCGGCATCGCCCAGTTTTTCCAGCGCGTGCAGCAAAGGCTCCAGACGGAACATCTGCGGCGTTTGCGCCAGCCATTTGTCGCTACGCTCCAGCGTTGCCACCACGCGCACCCCGCCCGGCCCGGTGACGGCGGTTTTCAGCGTATCGGGAATCTTGTGCGCCAGCAGGCCCCCCACGCTGTCGTGCTGGCATTCGGCAATCAGGGTTTCGATTTGCAGCGGCGTCACCAGGCAGCGTGCCGCATCGTGCACCAGCACCCAGTCGTGCGCCTGGGCGCCGCGCTGCTGCAAGGCCCGCAGCGCCCCCAGCACGGTCTGCGCCCGTGTCGCACCGCCGCACGGCACGGTGAAGTAACTGCCGCCAGGGTAGGCATTCAGAAAATCGTCTCCCGGCGCCACCGCTACCAAGGTACTCACCAGTTGCGGCACTGCTGCAAAAGCCGCCAGGGTGTGCAGCACCAGCGGCTGGCCCAGCAAGCGCTGGTACTGCTTGGGCAGCGCCGGATCGCCCATCCCCGGCGCGACGGCCCGCGTGCCATTACCGGCACAGGGAATCACCCCCCAGAAGCGCGACGCATTCCGGTCAGGAACAGAAGAGGAAAAAGGAGAAGGAGCAAGGCTGGCGCTGGACATGGCCGCGATGATAGCGGCCCCGCTGCCGGGCCTTGCACCGGACACCGCGCTCGGGAAGCAGGCAAGAAAAAAGCCTCGCCTGCATCGGCAGGCAAGGCTTTCTCTTTTATCTCTGGCAGGGGAGGAAGGACTCGAACCCTCGCATGCCGGAATCAAAATCCGGTGCCTTAACCAACTTGGCGACTCCCCTACGGAAACGAGGATTATGCACGATTTTTTGTCTTGACCTCAAAAAAATCGGCGTTTTTGCAGTTCGGCACGCGAAAAAATCTGCGCCCCCGGACAAGGAAACCCGAAAAATCCGAAAATGCCCGGTTTTCCCACCCCTCCTTCCTGTCGTTACCCTGCCATGCCACAACGCGATTCCCTGTCCCCCTCCACCCTCTGGGGTCTGAGCATTGCCGCCATGGGGCTGGCCCTGATCGCCGGCTGGGGATACATCGCACAACGCGAACAGCTGCAGCAAGAGCGTGCCCTGCGGGCCCAGCAAGCGGCCTACGCCGTCTACGAACGCAGCACCCGCGCAGAGATTCCCTCAGCGGCCCAAAACGCCGCCCAGCAGGAACGCCTGCGCCGCCACGAGGAAGCCCGCCAGGTACGCCAGACCTTGCTGCAGCATCCCAACGTCACTCCCGGCCCGGGCTTCAACGCCCCCGGCGTACAGACCACCGGCCTGGCCATCGTCGAAGCCATCGACCGTGCCCAGGGGCAGTAACCCGGCAGCATCGACCATGACCTCCACTTGCGCCCCCACGTCCCTCCAGGCCAGCATTTATCTGGCTGGCGGTTGTTTTTGGTGTGTGGATGCGATTTTCTCCCGGGTGCGCGGGGTGCTGGATGTATGCAGCGGCTATGCCAACGGCCACCTGCCCCACCCCAGCTACGAGCAGGTATGCAGCGGCACCACCGGCCACGCCGAGGTGCTGCAAGTGGTCTACGACCCGCAGGTGCTGTCTCTGGCCGAGCTGCTGGAGATTTTCTTTGCCACCCACGACCCCACCACGCCCGACCGCCAGGGCAACGACGTCGGCCCGCAGTACCGCAGCGGCATCTACACCACGACGGCCGAGCAGCTGGCCGTGGCCCAGGACTATGTGGCGCAACTGAATCAGCACCGCGCCTTTCCTGCCCCGGTGGTGACCGAGGTCGCCCCGCTGACCGCGTTCTATCCCGCCGAGGATGGGCACCAGGACTACTTTGCCCGCCATCCCGAGGCCGGCTATTGCGCCTGGGTGATTGCGCCCAAGGTGGCCAAATTCACCGCCCGATTCGCACAGCACACCCGTTGAACCTTGCCGCCGCCGGGCTGCGGCAAGGTTCAATCGGCTTTTGTTTTTATAGCTGCCCGCGTTCAGCTGTTCAGCGCTAAAGGCCTTTTCTTTACTAAACCTCTTGGCACCGCCCCGCACCACGGAAGGCGGCGGGCCTATAGTGCGCCCCCTATGCTGCGTCTTTCCAACTTTGGCCCCCACGCCCGCCTGCTGGGCATGATCATTCTGTGGGGGGCCTCCTGGCCCGCCGGGCGCATCGTGGCCCAGGCCATGCCGCCGCTGGCCGCCGCCAGCCTGCGGTTTCTGCTTGCCCTGCTGGTGCTGCTGCCCTGGATGTACCGCAGCGGCGGCTTTGCCCAGTTGAAAGGCTGGAGCATCCAGCGCTGGCTGGGCATGGGGCTGGCCGGATTCTTCGGCGTCTACGCCTACGCCAGCCTGTTTCTTTCGGGCCCGCAATACGTGCCGGCAGGCAAGGCGGCCCTGCTGATCACCCTGAACCCGGTCGTCACCCTGCTGCTGGCCGTGTGGCTGTTCAAGGAGCGCATCAACACCATCATCAGCCTGGGCATGGCGATGGCCTTTGTCGGTGCCATCATCGTGATCGCCCAGGGCGACCCCCGGCACATCCTGCAAGGACATCTAGGACTGGGCGAGGTGCTGATCCTGGGCTGCGTGGCCTGCTGGGTAGCCTACACGCTGCTGGGCCGCTGGGTGATGACCGGAGTGGATGCCCTCTCGGCCACCACCGTCACGGCGGCCATCGGCGCGGTGCTGCTGCTCGTCACCAGTCTGGTCGTGGAAGGCCAGGCCGGGATGCAGGCCACCCTGCACAGCGGCTGGACGGCCTGGGGGGCCTTGCTGTTCCTGGCCTTCGGTGCCACGGCCCTGGCCTACGCCTGGTTCTTTGAAGGGGTGAAGCGCCTGGGCGCGGGCGCAGCGGCGGGCTACATCACCCTGGTGCCGGTGGTGGGGGTGGCCATTTCGGCACTGCTGCTGCACGAGGCACTGGATGCCAGCCTGCTCATCGGCGGCACTCTGGCCGTCCTGGGCACGGTCATCATGCAGCGCGGGCGGCGTTAGAACCGCCAGAAACGCCATCGCGAAAGCCGCACCCAGGGTAATCCCCCCTGGACATATTCAAACAAGCCCAACTGTTGATGCAATAAAAGTGCCTTGAAAGCACTGATAGCAATTACTTTCTGCGCACCAAAGTAATTCAAAGCAATTTTTTTGATCGATCTGTAGCCTGTGCTACCGATTCGTGCAAACGTGGCTGCTAACGTAGCCGCCATACGCACTCCCTATCAAGAAATAGGCCATGAATTACTTTGGAGACGACAGCAGCGCCACAGCCGACATCCCCTGGCTGACGTTCGACAATCTGGCGATTTGGGACAAGGTTTTGCATCTTGGCCGCCCCATTCAGTGGTCGCGCGGCACGGTGATTCGCCGCCCGGGCGACCCGGCCCGGCAGATGTTCTTGATTTGCACGGGGCTGATCAAGGTCTGCGCCATCAGCCGCTGTGGCTTGCAACGCACCCTGTGGCTGATGGGCCCCGGCAGCTTGCTGGGCGAAGCGGCCCTGTTTGGCCATAAACCCTATCAGCATGAAATCCTGGCCTTGCAGGAAAGCCGTGCCTATGAGTTTTCAGGCCCGGAATTTACCCAGGAAATACTCACCCACCATCCTGATTTAAGCCACCAGTTACTGCTCAATCTGGCGACAAAATCCTATATCAGCTCCTCCGGGGTGGAAAGCAGCACGTTTTTAACAGGCTCGCAGCGCGTTGCCAAACTGTTGAATGGCCTGGATGTGCTGCATAAAAATACAGAAATAAAAATATCCCATGCCCTGATGGCGGAAATACTCGGCATGCACCGGGTCACGGTAAGCAACGCCATTCGCCTATTCAAGAAAGTAGGGTTTCTGGATGAAACCCCGCAAGGCATTCGCGTGATCGATTCGTTCGGGCTGACCAACTTTGTTGAAAGTCCTTCCAGTGCCCGCTAGTGCATTCACTAGCTTTTTATTTACCAAGGAGACTACCATGCACCACTATCCTGCCGAACCTTACAAAATCAAAGTCGTGGAACCGATTGCGGTCACCACCCGGGAACAGCGGGTTCAGTATCTGGCAGAAGCGGGCAACAATACTTTTCTGCTGCGCTCCGACCAATGCTATATTGATTTATTGACCGATAGCGGCACGACCGCGATGAGTGATTACCAGTGGGCCGGCATGATGATGGGCGACGAAGCCTATGCCGGCAGCCGCAACTTTATCCACTTGCAGGAAACGGTGCGCAAATACTACGGGTTTCGCCACATCATCCCCACCCACCAGGGCCGTGGCGCGGAAAACCTGCTGTCCAGAATCTGCATCAAACCCGGCGATTATGTGCCGGGGAACATGTATTTCACCACCACCCGCGCCCACCAGGAACTCAATGGCGCCACCTTTGTGGACATCATCATCGACGAAGCCCACGACTCGCAAATCGACCTGCCCTTCAAAGGCAATGTCGATATTCAAAAACTGCAACGCCTGATTGACGAAGTGGGGGCCGAGCGCATCCCCTACGTTTGCGTGGCCGTCACCGTGAATCTGGCCGGGGGCCAGCCCGTCAGCATGGAAAATCTGCGCGAAGTGAAAAAGCTGTGCAGCGCCCACGGCATCAAAGTGATGTTCGATGCCACCCGCTGCGTGGAAAATGCCTATTTCATCAAAGAGCGCGAAGCCGCCTACCATGACCGCAGCATTGCCGATATTCTGCTGGAAATGATGGGCTATGCCGACGGCTGCACCATGAGCGGCAAAAAAGACTGCCTGGTCAATATCGGCGGTTTCCTCTGCATGAACGACGACGATCTTTACCAGCGTGCGGCGGAACTGGTGGTGCTGTTTGAAGGCATGCCCAGTTACGGCGGGCTGGCGGGCCGGGATATGGAGGCGATGGCCCGGGGTATCGAGGAATCCGTCGATTACCACTACATCCACCACCGCATCAGCCAATGCCGCTATCTGGCCGATGCGCTGGCTGCTGCCGGCATTCCCATCGTCCGCCCCGTCGGCGGGCACGCCGTTTTTCTGGATGCTAGGGCGTTTCTCGACCACCTGCCGCAGGATGAATTTCCGGCGCAAACCCTGGCCGCGCAGTTGTACCTGGAAAGCGGCGTGCGCAGCATGGAACGCGGCATCGTATCGGCAGGGCGCGATGCCAGAACCGGCGACCACCACCGCCCCAAACTGGAACTGGTGCGCCTGACGATTCCGCGCCGTGTGTATACCTACGCCCACCTGGACGTGGTGGCGCAGGCGTGCATCGACCTGTACCAGCGCCGCCACGAAATCAAAGGGATGAAGATGGTGTACGAGCCCAAGCTCCTGCGCTTCTTCACCTCCCGTTTTGAATCATTGGATTGATTTTATAAATAAAAGCACGGCCCCGCCGAATGCAGGCGGGGCCGTATGAATATCAATATTAAAACAAATTATAATCCGGAGACATTATGAACCCCTCATCCACCCCAGAACAAAAGCAGCCCTCCATTGTAGGGGGCATCATGATCGTTGCCGGCACCGTCATTGGTGCTGGAATGCTGGCATTGCCGATTATTTCGGCAGGCATGTGGTCATTATGGACATTGCTGGTTCTGGTGACGACCTTTTTCATCATGCTGGCCAGCGCCAACATGATATTACGCGCCAATCTGCGCTTTGACCCCGGCGCAAGCTTTCACACCCTGGTGAAGAATACTTTGGGGCCGGTATGGAATATCGTCAATGGCCTGTCGGTCGGTTTTGTGCTGTATATGCTGCTGTACGCCTACACCAGCGGCGGCGGGGCGACCGTGCGGCATAGCCTGGGTCTGGATATTCCGCAAAGCATGGTCAGCCTGCTATTTGGCAGCACTTTGGCACTCTGTATTTTCTGGAGTACCCAAGCCGTCGATCGCCTCTCGACGATTTTTGTCATAGGTATGGTCATTACCTTCTTTGCCGCCATTACAGGCCTGCTGCCTGCCTTGGAAGTGGAAAAAATCCTCACCTTGCGCGCAGTACCGGATGCCCAGCCCACCGCCTGGTTTGTTCTGGCCGCCCTGCCGTATTTTCTGACGTCCTTCTGCTTTCATGCCAGCGTTCCCAGTCTGGTCAAATACTATGGCAAGGATGAGGCCAAGATCAAAAAATGTATCTTCTATGGCCTGCTCATTGCAGGCGTCTGCTACACCATCTGGATATTTGCAGGCTTTGGCGTACTGGGGCGGGAATCCCTGCGCGATGTGTATGCGCAAGGCGGCAACATCAACCATTTTCTTGCTGCCGTAGAAGGCATTATCTCCACCCCCTGGATTTCTTACTGCATTTCCATTTTTGCTTTTCTTGCCGTCGTCACCTCGTTCCTGGGCGCGGGGCTGGGGCTGTTCGACTATATTGCCGACTTGCTGGGGTTCGATAATTCTCCTGGCGATCGCATCAAGACCGCCGCCATTACCTTTGTGCCGCCTATCCTGGGCAGCACCATGTTCCCCGACGGTTTTATCATTGCCATTGGTTTTGCCGGTTTTGCAGCGGCCATCTGGTCGGTCATCATTCCTGCAGCCATCGAATGGAAACACCATCGCCAGACGGGGGCAAGCGGCGGATATGGCGCCCGTATTTTCAGCACGACCCATTTTGTCAAAGTGGTGCTTTTCTACGGGGTCATTACCTCCATTTTCCATCTGCTCTCGCCCGACGTTCTGGACGTGTTGCCGGTGTACCGCTAGGCAGCGGTACAAAGAGCCTCCTCCTAGGCTTTTCCAGCCCGTGGGCACTTGCAGCGGGCATAGCCCGCCACGGTGTACGCCAGCACCGTGGTGCCCACAGCCCCCAGGCAAAAGACCAGGGCGATCAGAAACCAGTCGGCCGGGCCGCCCGCATCGGTGAAGCCCGAGGACGACACCTTGGCCATCAGCACCAGGGCCAGCACGCCGCCAATCGCTCCTATTGCTTGAGCTATTACCACGCGCCGGGCAACGATTTTGCGTTCCTTCAATAGCAAAAACAAGAAAGCAAGCGTGCCACCAGCTATCAGAATAATGAGCAGCCACAGCAGCGGCGTGCCCAGCATTTCCTGAAAGACGTACCAAAAGATCAGGGGATCGAGTTCTTTCATGGCTTATTCCTTCCGGTAAGGGGGTTAGGCGCGGCCGCGCAACATGCTGATGTAGGTGGGTTTGAGGGCCATGGTCTTCATGACCCAGCTGATCCACAGCTCCTCCAGCGGCGCGATGACGCCGGGGAAGGACGGGGTCAGGTTGTTCTGGTAATCGAACTCCACCAGCATCGCCTGCCCCAGCCGGGTAATCAGCGGGCACGAGGTGTAGCCGGTGTAGAGCGCATCGGATGGCTTGCCCTGAATATCCGCCACCAGGTGATCGACGGCCACCGGCACCTGCCACTTCACGCTGGCTGCCGTCTTGCCCTTGGGCACCCCGGCGATGTCGCCCACGCCGAACACGTTGGGGTAGCGCACGTGGCGCAGCGTGCCCTTGTCCACCTCCATCCAGCCCTCGGCAGCCCAGTTGCCTGTCTGCCAGGGCAGGGGGCTGTTGCGCACGGCTTCGGCGGCCCGCATGGGCGGGATGACGTGGATGAAGTCCCAGTTCTGCTCCTCCGTGCCTTCCGGCGTTTTGAAGGTGGCGATGCGCTTGCCGGGGTCGATGGCCGTCAGCACCCGGTTGTACTGGGTCTGGATGCCGCGCTCCTGGAACAGCATGCGCACCTTCTCCGAGACGATGGGCACGCTGAACAGGGCCGCGTTGTTCGAGAAATAAACGAATTCCGCCTTGCTGCGCCCGCCCTGGCGCGTGGCGCGGTCTTCGCTCAGAAAGGTGTATTTGAGCGGGGCGCCTGCGCACTTCATCTCGGTATTGGGACGGGTGAACACGCCGCGCCCGCCCTGGCTGGCGAACTGCTGCATCAGGCCCCAGGTGGCGCTGGCCGCCTCCGGGCCGTTGTAGATGCTGCCGATGCCGTGCTGGCCGATCAGCCCCGGCTCCATGCCTTCGATCAGGCCGTATTCCAGTTGCAAGCCGGTGGCGACGATCAGGAAGTCATACGGCAGCACCATGCCGGATTCGGTGACGACCTTCTTGCCCTCGGGGTCGATCTCGGCGACGCGCTCCTCGACCAGCTCCACGCCCTGGGGCACGTAGCTGCTGGTTTGCGAGACCACGTAGTCCGCCGGTTTGATGCCCGCCCCTACCAGGGTGAAGCCCGGCTGGTAATAGTGCTGCTTGCGAGCGTCCACCAGGATGATCCGTGCGCCCGACAACTGCTGCGCCAGGCGCGAAGCGGCGGTCAACCCCGCCGCCCCGGCCCCGGCAATCACGATGCGGGCTTCCGTTTTGACCTGGGGCGCAGCCTGGGCGCTTTGCGTAGCCGTGGCGGCAGCGGCGGCCCCTGCCGTCAGCAGTTTGAGCCAGTCGCGGCGATTGAAGTCGATGTGGCGCATGCGCTCCTCCTGAAGTGATGATCTTTGATTAACAAGAATACAATTTATTATTTTCTAAAGTATATAGATACAAACTCTCACTGCCAAGGCCCGTCATCCCAGGGTTTGCCCACGTCTGCGGCCTGTCGCAGGCACTTTCCCCATTGTCGATGCTCGGCGGGAGATTACTGTCCATACGGTATAAAATTGCTTTCATCGGCGTTCACCCGCAACGGCTTGCCGGTAAACGGAAAGGCCCGCTGCGGGCAGGCGCTGCGCTCGCACACCTTGCAGCCCATGCCGATGGGGGTGGCCGCCTCCAGGTTGCGCAAGTCCAGCCCCTTGGAATACACCAGCCGGTGCGCATGCTGCACGTCGCAACCCAGGCCGATGGCGAAGTTTTTCCCCGGCGCCCCCCAGCCGCGCCCTTCGTGGGTGATGCTGCGGGCAATCCACAGGTAGACGCGGCCATCGGGCATGCTGGCCAGTTGCGGCAGGATGCGCCCCGGCTGGGCAAAGGCTTCGTACACATTCCACAGCGGGCAGGTGCCGCCGGTCTTGGAAAAGTGAAAGTGCGTGGCCGACTGGCGCTTGCTGATGTTGCCTGCCCGGTCCACGCGGATGAAGAAAAAGGGCACGCCCGGCGCATCGGCCCGTTGCAGCGTCGATAGCCGGTGGGCCACCATCTCGTAGCCCACGCCGAAGCGCTGGCCCAGCAGCTCAATGTCATAGCCCAGGCTTTCCGCCGCCTGCAGAAAACGCCCATAGGGCAGGATGAGCGCCCCGGCCACGTAGTTCGCCAGCCCGATGCCAGCGAGGCGGCAGGTGGCCTCGTCGTGCCAGTGGTGGGTGCCCAGAAGCTGCTGCATCTGCGGTTGCAGCTCCAGCAGGGCCAGTTGCGTGGCCAGCTGGAAGGCTTGCTGGCTGGGCTGCAAGTCCGCCGACAGGTGCAGGGTGCGGCTGGCCGCGTCAAAGCGGCGCAGGGGCGCATCGCCGGATTCCGCCTTCAGCACGAAAACGCCGTGCTGGCTGCGCAGGTGCTGGGCCAGCCATTCGTGCAGCGCCCCGCCCTGGGCCTGGGCCTGCTGGGCCAGGGCTTCGCCCGCACGGTCCAGCACGTCGAAATAGTTGCGATGGGCAAAAAAGAAGTCACGCACCGCCTCGAACGGCATCTGGCCCTGGGGCAGCGCCTCGTCGACCAGGGACTGGTCTTCGTCCATGCCCACGCGGCTCAGGCGGTCGGCCAGGGTGTGCAGGCGCTGCGTGTCCTGCTGGTGGCGGCGGTGCATGGCCAGCAGGGTTTGCGAAAGCTGGGGCAGCTTGGCGGCCAGCTCGCGCAGCTCGGCCTGGGGCACAGCAGGCAGATCGGGCACGGCGGCAACGGCATCCGAGAGCTGCGCCACCAGCCGGGCCTGCGCATCCTCGGAAAACTGCTGGATGTCCACCCCCAGCACACGGTGCACCTTGAGCAGCACCGGCACGGTAAACGGGCGCTGGTCCTGCTCCAGCTGGTTCAAATAACTGGGCGAAATGCCCAGCGCCTGGGCCAGCGCCACCTGGGTCAGCCCGCGCTCCTGGCGCAGCGAGCGCAGGCGCACGCCCATGAAAATCTTGGCCACGGCCATCTCCTCGTCAAGCTGCGCAAAGCGCCGCCACAGCGGCAAATTTGCGAATGTGTGAAAGTTGTAAATCTACCGGAACGCCGCCGCGCATTCCGCCACTTTCACAAGAAAATTTGCAAAATTTGCAAAACAGGTGATTGTGGCTTGCCATGTTTTGCAAATTCAGGGCTTTTTCACAAACGGAAGTTTGCGTAAATTGCGAACCAGCCTTGAACCCGTCTTTTGACCTTGTGAAAGAAGCCAGCCCACCATGAACAACCAAGCCCACCGCAAAACCCTGCCCGGCACCGAGGTGCAGTACTACGACACCCGCGCCGCCGTCGATGCCATCGAACCCGGCGCCTACGCGGGCCTGCCCTACACCAGCCGCATCTTGGCCGAACAACTGGTGCGCCGCTGCGATCCGGCGCTGCTGACCGATGCGCTCAAACAGCTCATCTACCGCAAGCGCGATCTGGACTTTCCCTGGTACCCCGCCCGCGTGGTCTGCCACGACATCCTGGGCCAGACAGCGCTGGTCGATCTGGCCGGTCTGCGCGATGCCATTGCCGAGCAAGGCGGCGACCCGGCCCAGGTGAACCCGGTGGTGCCCACCCAGCTCATCGTCGATCACTCGCTGGCCGTGGAATACGCCGGCTTTGACCCCGATGCGTTCGAGAAAAACCGCGAAGTCGAAGAGCGCCGCAACGCCGACCGCTTCCACTTCATCGACTGGTGCAAAACCGCGTTCAAGAACGTGGACGTGATCCCTGCGGGCAACGGCATCATGCACCAGATCAATCTGGAAAAAATGAGCCCCGTCATCCAGTTGCGTGACGGCGTGGCCTTCCCCGACACCTGCGTGGGCACCGACAGCCACACCCCGCACGTCGATGCGCTGGGCGTGATCGCCGTGGGCGTGGGCGGCCTGGAGGCCGAAACCGTCATGCTGGGCCGCGCCAGCATGATGCGCCTGCCCGACATTGTTGGCGTGGAGCTGACCGGCCAGCGCCAGCCCGGCATCACCGCCACCGACATCGTGCTGGCGCTGACCGAATTCCTGCGCAAAGAGCGCGTAGTGGGCGCTTACGTGGAGTTTTTCGGCGAGGGTGCCGACAGCCTCTCCATTGGCGACCGCGCCACCATCTCCAACATGTGCCCGGAATACGGCGCCACGGCGGCGATGTTCTACATCGACCAGCAAACCATCGACTACCTCAAGCTCACGGGCCGTGACCCCAAGCAAGTGGCGCTGGTCGAGCAGTACGCCAAGGAAACTGGCCTGTGGGCCGATGCGCTGAAAACCGCCCAGTACGAGCGCGTGCTGCGCTTTGACCTCTCTACCGTGGTGCGCAACATGGCTGGCCCCAGCAACCCGCACCGCCGCCTGCCCACCAGCGATCTGGCCGAGCGCGGCATTGCCGATGCCGCCAAGCTGCAAGCGGGCAAGGGCGAAGAAGCCCAAGGCCTGATGCCCGATGGCGCGGTGATCATTGCCGCCATCACCAGCTGCACCAACACCAGCAACCCGCGCAACGTGGTGGCTGCCGCCTTGGTGGCCAAAAAGGCCAACGCCCTGGGCCTGGTGCGCAAACCGTGGGTGAAAACCTCGTTCGCCCCCGGCTCCAAAGTGGCCAAGCTGTACCTGGAAGACAGCGGCCTGCTGCCCGAGCTGGAAAAGCTGGGCTTCGGCATCGTCGCCTACGCCTGTACCACCTGCAACGGCATGAGCGGTGCGCTTGATCCCAAGATTCAGCAAGAAATCATCGACCGCGACCTGTATGCCACCGCCGTGCTCTCGGGCAACCGCAACTTTGACGGGCGCATTCACCCCTATGCCAAACAGGCTTTCCTGGCCTCGCCCCCGCTGGTCGT
>JAHRXD010000060.1 GCA_019104825.1 Comamonas sp. | reverse complement strand
TTAATCGCTTAGTAAAATCTTTGGAGGTATCACTAAGAATTTTATTAGGAAATCTTCTTAAAATCGTATCAATCTTTTCATCGTCTACTATTTTAAGCTTATCCAGCCAAAATTGCAAGCATTCCCCCTCGCGGGCAGATGCCTTTAAAAAAACCTCAGAAGTCCCCAACGGATTTTTATCATCCCTTAAATTAAAAATAGCAGAACGTGCCTTGCTAGCAAAAACTTTAATGCTTCTATTTTTATCCCTAGTAGTTAATCTTTCTAATTTTTTTTCGTCAGAAAGATTAAATCCGAGGCTCGCAGCATGATCATAACTTGGACAAAGAATTTTTTCTCTTGTGTTTATATTCAAAATAAATGCCCAATTTTCATGATGACGATCCTGATTACTTATCAAGGCATCAAGTAATAGATAGCCACAAAATAGAGATGTTGCTTTTTCAACTGACGAATTGGCTGGACAACTAATTTTCTGAGTCTTAATGCATCCAATAATTCTAGAAAACGTGTGCTCTCTTGTTTTAACAAATTTTTTCTCAGCATCCGATTGTGGTGCGGGGTAACCAATGCTGTCATTGGCATGCAAAACTTCATTACCCATAACCAAACGCTCATCACTTTTCACTAAGCTCTCACAATAAATTCCATGGCGATCATGGAAATTTGCCAAATGGTATCTAGCATGAGGAATATCTAAAATTTCAGCAATTTCTTCAGCGATTTTTTCGGACCAATGCTCCCCAGTGTTGACACGTGAAAATTTAAAAAGAAAGCGCTCATCAGGTCTGTCAGACTTATAAAACCAAAATTTTTCTTTCGAGCCAAGTTGCTCTAGTACATCTTTAGTACAAGTCAACTCTTCAAAATCGAACATCATTCTCTCCATGTTCTTTCACCGCATGATCAGTCTCAAGCCGACCATAGAGAGCGTTTTCGCCTTGAGCAATCAACGCCAACTCTTCAGATTTCTTCATTCCCATCTCTACGCCTTTGGCCTTGGGCACTTTGGTTTTTCATCAATATCAGCGAAAGTAACAAACGTCGGAATCGGCAACTCACCAACTTCTTCTCGAGTGGGAAAGCGTGCTTTAGGGCGCCAACCAGGCTCCCTCTGAATAGGCACATCTTTGAATGGCAAGTCATCTGCGGCAGGGGGAGTCTTTGGTTGGCTCATCTGAGCAGTCTAGCAAGGCCCTGAACGGATGGATACAAAACGCTTACGCCGATCAAGATATCGAAGATGAAAAGCATCAAACAGGCCAATATTCGACTGTAGGAAGGTCAGCTCACTCATGTCTTGCGTCATACCTTTGCGTCGCACTTCATGATAAATGGCGGAAATATTCTGGTTTTGCAGCACAACCCAGGGCACGCTAACCTCACGATGACCATGCGCTATGCCCATTTAGCGCCCGTCCATTTGCTAGAGGTCGTGAAGTTCAACCCTTTGTCTTCGTTGACACTTGGTTCACAGCTCCAACGAAAAACGGGCTACGATTTCTCGTAACCCGTTGATATTATTGGTAGGGCGTGGCGGACTTGAACCGACGACCAAGGGATTATGAGTCCCCTGCTCTAACCAACTGAGCTAACGCCCCCCGTCACCCCACAGGCTGTGCCCATGGCGTAAAACGGCGCATTGTAAGCGCTAGCGCTGGTGGCTCAGGGCGTTGCTCACCAGCTTGGAGGTGATATCGACGATCTGGATCATCCTGTCGTAGTGCATCCGCGTGGGGCCGATCACGCCCAGGGTACCGACGACCTGCCCGTCCACCTCGTAGGGGGCGCTGACGACGGACAGCTCCTCGATCGGCACGACCTGGCTTTCGCCGCCGATGAAGATGCGCACGCCTTCGGCCTGGCTGGAAAAGTCCAGCAGGCGCAGGATTTGCGTCTTTTGCTCGAACAGGTCAAAGGCGCGGCGCAGGTTGTGCATGTCGTGGGAGAAGTCGCTCACGGCCAGCAGATTGCTCTGCCCGGCAATGACGACCTGCTCTTCCTGCGCCGTGGGGCTGAGGGCTTCGGCACTCAGTTGCACCGCAGCCTGCATCAGGTCGGCCACCTGGCCGCGCAGTTGCTCGACTTCGGTGCGCAGGCGCTCGCGCACCTGTTCGATGTCCATGCCGGCATAGTGCGCGTTCAGGTAATTGGCGGCCTGGACGAGCTGGCTGCCGTCCAGTTCGCTGTCGGTGAACATGACGCGGTTCTGCACGTCGCCATCGGGGGCAACGATGATGACCAGCACCCGGCGCTCGGAGAGTTTGATGAACTCGATCTGCTTGAACACCGAACTGCGCTTGGGCGCCATGACCACGCCGACGAATTGCGACAGGCTGGACAGTAGGTTGGCGGCGTTGGCGATGACTTTCTGCGGCTGCTCGGCCAGCAGCTCGGGGGCGACGAAATCGCTGCGCCGGGCGGTGAGCATGGTGTCCACGAACAGGCGGTAGCCGCGTGCGGTGGGGATGCGGCCTGCCGAGGTGTGCGGGCTGGCGATCAGGCCCAGTTCCTCCAGGTCGGCCATGACGTTGCGAATCGTCGCTGGCGACAGTTCCAGCCCGGAAGAACGCGACAAAGTGCGCGAACCGACGGGCTGGCCGTCAGCGATATAACGCTCCACCAGCACCTTGAGCAACAACTTGGCACGATCATCCAGCATCGTGTAATTTTAATATGATGTAATTTCTGGTTATGAGTCCCAAGTTCCGCCACGTCGCCCTGATTGGCAAGTACCACCAACTGTCTGGTTACAGCGCTCCGGCCAACCCGGCGCACCAGCCCTTGGCCGAGATTGCCGAGTTCCTGCACGCCAAGGGCTGCGAGGTGGTGATCGAGGCGGATACCGCCGTCCACACCGGGCTGCACCAGCGTTTTCCGACGCTGACGGTGGACGAACTGGGCCAGCACTGCGCCATGGCGGTGGTCGTGGGCGGCGACGGCACCATGCTGGGCATCAGCCGCCACCTGGCCAAGTACGGCACGGCGCTGGTGGGCATCAACCAGGGGCGGCTGGGCTTTGTCACCGACATACCCCTGAGCAGCTACCGCGAAACCCTGTTCCCGATTCTGCTGGGCGAATACGACGAGGACGTGCGCCCGCTGATGCACGCCCGCGTGGTGCGCGACGGCAACTGCGTGTTTGAAGCCCTGGCGGTGAACGATGTGGTCGTCAACCGCGGCGCCACCGCCGGGATGCTGGAGCTGCGCGTGGAAGTGGACGGGCGCTTTCTGTCCAACCAGCGGGCCGACGGCCTGATCATCGCCACGCCCACGGGCTCGACCGCCTACGCGCTCTCGGCGGGCGGGCCGATGATGCACCCCAGCACCCCGGCCTGGGTGATCGCGCCGATTGCGCCGCACATGCTCTCCAACCGGCCCATCGTCATCCCCGACAACGGGGAGGTGATGCTGGAGGTGATCGGCGGGCGCGATGTCAGCGCCAACTTCGATATGCAGTCGCTCTCCACCATCCTGCACGGCGACCGCATCTACGTGCGCCGCTCGGAACACAGCGTGCGCTTTCTGCACCCCCAGGGCTGGAACTACTTTGCCACCCTGCGCAAAAAGCTCGGCTGGAACGAAAGAGGCTACCGGCCATGACGCTCAGGCGCATCACGTTGCGTGACTTTGTCATCGTGCAGGCGCTGGAGCTGGATTTTTCCCCAGGCTTTACCGCGCTGACGGGGGAGACGGGGGCGGGCAAGTCCATCCTGCTCGACGCCCTGCAACTGGCCCTGGGCGCCCGCGCCGACGCCGGCGTGGTGCGCGACGGGGCGGCCGATGCCGATATCTGTGCGCAGTTTCAGGCCCCGGCCAGCATCGGCGCGTGGCTGCAATCCCAGGGTTTCAAAAACGCGGCCACCCTGGAATTGCGCCGCCAGATCGACGCCCAGGGCCGCAGCCGGGCCTGGATCAATGGCAGAACCGCCACCGCCACGCAATTGCGCCAGGTGGGCGAGCAACTGGTGAACATCCACGGCCAGCATGCCTGGCAAAACCTGATGCACGCCGACAGCGTGCGCAGCCTGCTCGATGCCTACGCCGGCATCTCCACCGCCGAACTGCGCCAGTTGTGGCAGCGCTGGCGCGAAGCCACCGCGCAACTGGGGGCTGCCCAGCAGCGCCAGGCGCATATCCAGCAAGAGCGCGAACGCCTGCAATGGCAGATCGACGAACTGGAAAAACTCGCCCCCGCCGCCGACGAATGGGCAGAACTGAACACCCAGCACACCCGCCTGGCCCACGCCCAGACCCTGCTGGAAGCCGCGCAACGCGCCCTGGCCGCCCTGGGCAATGACGCCACCGGGGCCGAACGCCCCCTGGCCTATGCCAGCAGCCAGCTACAGGCCCAGGCCCACCTGGAGCCGTGCTTTGCCCAGATCGGCGAAGTGCTGCAATCCTGCCTGGCGCAACTGGACGATGCCCAGCACAGCCTGGAACGCTACCTGGAACGCGCCGACCTCGACCCCGAGCGCCTCGCCGCCCTGGACGAGCGCCTGGGCCTGTGGCTGCAACTGGCCCGCCGCTACAAGCACCCGCCGCAGGACTTGCCACAGCTTTTGGACGCCTGGCATAAGCAACTGGCCGCCCTGGACGCCGCCGCCGACCTCCCCGCCCTGGCCCGGGCAGCCGCCCAGGCGCTGGAGCGCTACCGCGCCGCCGCCCAAGCCATTTCGGCCCAGCGCCACAGCGCCGCCGCGCAACTGGCGCAGGCCATTACCACGGCCATGCAGGAGCTGGGGATGCAGGGCGGCCGCTTTACCGCCCAGGTGCTGCCGTTGGCCGAACCCGGCGCCCACGGCCTGGACGAAGTGCAGTTTCTGGTCGCCGGCCACCCCGGCGCCACGCCCCGGCCCATCGGCAAAGTCGCCTCGGGCGGGGAGCTGTCGCGCATCTCGCTAGCGCTGGCCGTGGCGACCAGCGCCCAGGGCAGCGCCGGGACGCTGATTTTTGACGAGGTGGACGCCGGCATCGGCGGCGCGGTGGCGCAAACCGTCGGCCAGCTCATGCAGCGCCTGGGCAGCCGCCGCCAGGTGCTGGCCGTCACCCACCTGCCGCAAGTAGCCGCCTTTGCGCACCAGCACTACGTGGTGCGCAAACAGCGGCGCAAGAACGGCACCACCAGCCAGGTGCTGGCCACCGATGCCCAGCAGCGCGAGCAGGAAATCGCCCGGATGCTCGGCGGCCAGACCATTTCCGCCACCACGCTGGCCCACGCCCGCGAAATGCTGGCCCAGGCCCAGACCGAAAACACCCCAGGAGCGACGCCATGACGCTGGAAGTGATTCTGATCACCGGCATGTCCGGCTCGGGCAAGTCGATTGCCTTGAAGGCCCTGGAGGATGCCGGCTACTACTGCGTGGACAACCTGCCGCCGGAGCTGCTGCCCGCCTTCGTGCGCCTGCAGCACGCCCACCACGGCAAGCGCGTGGCGATCGCCATCGACGCCCGCAGCGCCGCCAGCCTGCCACACCTGCCGAAAAAGCTGCGCCAGCTCCAGCACCTGCGCAGCCAGGGCGTGCAGCTGCACACGCTGTTCCTGGACGCGAACACGCCCACGCTGGTGCGGCGCTTTTCCGAAACGCGCCGCCGCCACCCGCTTTCGCCCACCGACGTGCCCGATGGCGGCGCCCTGGCCCAGGTCATCGAACACGAGCGCGAACTGCTCGGGCCGCTGCGCGAACACGCCCACGTCATCGACACCAGCAACATCCGTGGCCCGCAGCTGCAAAGCTACGTCAAGGGGCTGATCCAGGCACCGGCCAACCAGCTCACGCTGATTTTTCAGTCCTTCGGCTTCAAGCACGGCCTGCCGCTGGATGCGGACTACGTTTTCGACGTGCGCATGTTGCCCAACCCGTACTACGACCCCGTCCTGCGCCCTTTGACCGGCAAGGACGCGCCGGTGCAGCAATTCCTGCGCCAGCAGGCCGACGTGCAGATGATGCAGACGCACATCCAGCAATTCGTCGCCCACTGGCTGCCGGCGCTGCAGGCCAACCACCGCAGCTACGTCACGGTGGCCATCGGCTGCACCGGGGGGCAGCACCGCTCGGTCTTCCTGACCGAGCAACTGGCGGCGCATTTCCGCGGGCAGTGGAGTACCTTGCTGCGCCACCGGGAAATGGATGCGCGATCTTTTCAAAAATAAGAGCTTGTAACGCATAAAAACAAAGGATTTCAGGAATAAAACACCTTGAAATCCTTTTTTTATCAGCGGGAGAAGCTATTTTTTATGCCTAACCCTCCGTCTCCCGCACGTACTGCAACAGATCGGCAATCGCCAGCACCGGCAGGCCATGCCGGGCGGCGTAGGCGAAGACATCGCCGCCGCGCATCATGCTGCCGTCCGGGTGCATCAGCTCGCACAGCACACCCATGGGGCGCAGTCCGGCCAGACGGGCCAGGCAGACCGCGCCTTCGGTATGCCCCTGCCGCGCCGCCAGCCCACCGGGGTGCGCCCGCAGAGGAAAGACGTGACCGGGGCGCACCAGGTCGTCCGGCGTGGCCTCGGGGTGGATGGCGGCCTGGATGGTCGCCAGCCGGTCGCGGGCGCTGACGCCGGTGGTGACGCCGTGCCGGGCCTCGATGGTCACGGTAAACGCCGTGCCGTAGGGGCTGCCGTTGTTCGCCACCATCTGCGGCAGGTCGAGACGCTGCAGGGTGTCGTCGGTCAGGCACAGGCAGACGATGCCGCTGCCGTCGCGGATCATCTGCGCCATGCCGCGCTCGGTCAGGCGCTCGGCAGCGAAGATGAGGTCGGCCTCGTTCTCGCGGTCATAGTCGTCCATCAGCACGACGGGCACGCCTTCGCGCACGGCCTGCAAGGCCGCCTGCACACGCTGGCGCAGCGCCTCGGGGGCGGGGGAAATTTCAGGAAGGTCCGGCGCGATGCGCTCGGCAACGGGGGATGAAAACATAGGGAAACGCTCCTCGGTAAAACAGGTGGAGAAGACGTTTTCGGGGCACGCAGCAGCGGTTGCTGCGCCCCGTCATCCAGGGCGCAGCAACGCGCGGCGCATCTTCTTGCATCCGGACTGTGACCGTCGGCTCTGGAGTGGTGCCAGATCTGCTGACCCCACGGCAGTCTGCCGAATCGACAGGCTGCCGTGGGCGCTCGCGGGCTTGCGAGAGCCCTGTGGCTTTGCGCCACAGCCTCGCCTACCGCCGGTGGGGAATTTCGCCCCGCCCTGAAGACGCTGGTGTTGGCCGGGGCCAACGGTCGGATTTTAGAACGTGTTTACGTTCTTAGAACCAGTGCTATGAATTAAAAAAAGTAGCTACTTACGCCGATTGAATAATGATTCAAGATATAAACAGCTTTGAAATCCTTATTTAATCGGCGTAAACAGCTCCTCAAAAGAAAGCATCAGCTTGCGCACCGGCGCGGGCAGCCCCAGGGCCAGCGCCTGCGGCCCGGTACACCATGCGCCGTCGGCAGGGTGGATGCCGGGCAGGGAGCGGTCATCGGCAACCGGCCCAAGCCGTACCACCACCGGGTGCAGGAACAGGTCGCGGTGCGTCAGCACATGCTGCACCACGGGCAGGTCGTGGCGCTGCTGCGCTTGCGGCAGCGCGGCCAGCACCTGGGCGGCAGCGGCTTCGCTGGGGTAGACCAGCGGGCTGAACAGCCCGGCCCAGATGGCGTTGGCGCCGCCCTGCGCCGGGCGGCGCTCCAGCCAGTAGCGCCCCTGCGCATCGTGCAGAAACACCAGCCACCACGCCTGGCTGCTGCGGCGCAGCTTGCGGGTTTTGACGGGATAGTCCTGCGGGTTGCCCGCCCGCTGCGCCTGGCACGGCAATTGCAGCGGGCACTGCCGGCACACCGGCTGGCGCGGCGTACACACGGTGGCGCCCAGGTCCATCAGCGCCTGGGTGTAGCGCGGCATGTCGGCGCCATCCTCGGGCAGCAGTTGCTCGGCCAGCGCCCACAGTGCCTTTTCCTGCTGCGCCTGGGCCAGATCGCCAGAAAACGCCAGCACGCGGGTCAGCACCCGCTTGACGTTGGCGTCCAGAATCGCCGCCCGCTCCTGAAAGCAGAACGCCGCAATCGCTGCCGCCGTGGTGCGGCCAATGCCCGGCAGGGTGGCCAGCAGGGCGGCGCTGCGCGGAAACTGGCCGCCATGCTCGGCCACCACCGTCTGGGCGCAGCGGTGCAGGTTGCGGGCGCGGCTGTAGTAGCCCAGGCCACTCCACAGCGCCATGACCTGATCGGCCGGCGCGGCGGCCAGGCTGGCCACGTCGGGCAACGCCTGGAGGAAGCGCTGGTAGTAGTCCAGAACGGTCGTCACCTGGGTTTGCTGCAACATGATTTCGGACAGCCAGACGCGGTACGGGTCTTGCGTGTGCTGCCAGGGCAGGTGATTGCGGCCATGGCGGGCCTGCCAGGCAACCAGGGAAGGGGCGATGACCGGCAACTGGGCCGAAACGGGAGAAGAAGCGAAAAGAGCAGGCATGAACGACTGCGCCGCCCCGGCCATAAGAGCGTGTTCACGATCTAAGGCCACGGCGGGCGGCGCCAGATAAGCAAAGCCCGGCAGTGTAGCGGCGGGCGGGTCAGGCCGGGGGCCGGTGCCTATTCGCGGGGCGGCGCGGCATCGTCTTCCGCCTCGACGGGGGTGACTGCGCAGGCCGCGCCTTCCAGCACGGGCAGGTGCAGCAGCTGTTCGCACTTGGTGTGCAGTTGCTGGTCGAGCTGCTCCAGCAGGGCTTCGGCGCTTTCCACCTGGGCGATGTGCTCCATCAGCCCGCTGGCGGCGTGCTGGATGCGATCGACGGCCTCGATGCGCCGGGCAAAGCTGCGCTTGCGCTCCTTAAGCTGGGCATCGAGCTGGGCCGTGGCCGCCTTGCTCCACAAGTCCAGGTCGTTGGCGGCGTTTTCAAAAATGGAACGCAGGCGCATGCCCAGCGCCTTGATCAGGCGCTCGCCAAACAGCGGGTTGGCCAGCTTGAGGACGTTGCCAAAACCCAGGTATTGCAGATAGCTTTGCTCCAGCTGGCCCAGCGCCTGCTCGAAGTCGTGCAGTTGCAGGACTTCGGGCGGCAGCAGGGAAAAGCCGAATTCCGCATTCAAGTCCTTGAAGCTGGCGCCCAGCATGGCCTGCACCTCGGCGGCAGCGGCACGCACCTTGTCGCCCAGCTCGCGCAGGCGTTCGAAGGTGGAGGCGTAGACCTTGCGCACGCCCAGCTTCAGCCCGGAATGCTCCAGCGCCTGGGCCAGTTGCTCCAGTTCGCGGCGCTGCGAGGTTGCGCCCAGGTGCTGGAAGGCCTGGTTCATCAGGCGCAGATGCACGGTGCGCAGCGCCAGGATGCGCGTGCTGCTGGCGTCGAAGCTGCGCTGCTCCTGCTCGATGCGCTGGCGCATGCTGTCGATCACCGTGGCGTTCTTGCCGCGCAGGCTGCGCAGCTCCAGCATCTGCTCGTCCAGATCGCGGCGACGGATCTGGATCGCCCGGCGCACCTGGGTCTGCATCTGCCGCACGCCGCCGGTGACGGCCGACAGCAGAATGCTCTGCCGGTGCGCCAGGATGCCCTGGGCCAGGGCATCCTCGAACGCGGGCAGGCCGCTTTCCTGGAGCAGATCGGGGCGCTGCTCAATCTTGGCCTGCAACCCCTTCTGCGCCGACAGCGGCAGGATGCGCTGGGGCGAGATGTTCAGCATCTGCGCACTTTGCTGGCGCTGGCGTTCCAGCTGGGCCTGCACCTGCGTGGCGCTGTCGATGCCGTTCCACAGCGCATCGATCTTGTTCAGCACCACCAGATGCGATTCGCCCTCGCGGTGGCTGGGCAGCAGGTGTTCGCGCCAGATGGCCAGGTCGGACTTGGTCACGCCCGTATCGGCCCCCAGCAAAAACACCACGGCATGCGCCAGGGCGATCTGATTGACCGTCAGCTCCGGCTCCGCGCCCACGGCGTTCAGGCCCGGCGTGTCCAGAATCACCAGCCCCTGCTTGAGCAAGGGGTGCGCCATGTTCACCAGGGCATGGCGCCAGCGCGGCACCTCGACCAGCCCCTGGTCATTGACCATGGGGTTGTCCTGGGGCAGGGCATCGTTCCAGAAGCCCAGGGTGCGGGCTTCGTCCACCGTCACGGTGCGCGTTTCGGCGACCTTGGCAATCTGCGCGGCCAATTGATCGGGGTCATCCACATCCAGCGGCAGCTGCACCCAGGTGGACGGGCGGCTGCGCCATTGGGCCAGGCTGTAGGTCTGCTCGCGCGTCTCGATCGGCAGCAGGCGCATGCAGGCCGGCAGTGCCGGGTCATAGCCCAGCTCGGTCGGGCACATGGTGGTGCGCCCGGGCGAGGCGGGCATGATGCGCCGCCCATAGTGGGCGAAGAAGATGGCGTTGATCAGCTCCGACTTGCCGCGCGAGAACTCGGCTACGAAGGCCACGCACACCTTGTCGTCACGCAACTGCGCTTCCAGGCGCTGCAGATGGTCTTGCACTGCGGCATCCAGCAGCTCCTGCTCGCCCAACCAGCTGCGGAACTCGGCCAATTGGCTGGCAAAACCCTTGCGCCACACCCCCAGCTGGTCAAACTGCTCGTTAAATGATGGGCCCACCTGTTTTCTCCCGAAATGTGGATATTTGTGCGCAACGACTATAACCCCGCTCATGCTGCGGCAGCAGGCGGGTTTGTTACCGCTTGCGCCGGCTTTTTACCGAAGATTTCCTAGGCTTTCTGGCAGCGCGGGCAGTAGAACGTACTGCGCTGTCCCTGGCGCAGCAGGTGGATGGGCTGGCCGCAGTGGTGGCACGGCTGGCCCGCGCGGCCATACACCTGCACGGCGTGCTGGAAGTGCCCGGCCATGCCCTGTGCATTGGAAAAATCCCGCAGGGTGGTGCCGCCTTGCTCCACCGCCTGGGCGATCACCTGCCCGATGGCCGCAAACAGCCGCCGCACCTTGACCGGGCCGATGGCACACGCGGGCGTGACCGGGTGGATGCGGCTGGCAAACAGCACCTCGCTGGCATAGATGTTGCCCACGCCCACCACCAGCTTGCCGGCCAGCAGCACCGCCTTGATGGGCGCCCGGCTGGCCTGCAGGCCAGCGGCAAAACGTTCCCAGGTGAAGCTGGCGGGGTCCAGCGGCTCCATGCCCAGGCCGCCCAGCAGTTTTTGCGCCCGGGGGTCGCCCTCTCCATCCACGGCCACCACCGCGCCAAAGCGGCGCGGGTCATGCAGGCGTAACATGCCCTGGCTGGTCGTCAAGTCGAAATGGTCGTGCGCTCCGGGCGCAGGAAAGCTCCGGGCAAAGCGCAGGCTGCCGGACATGCCCAGGTGCAACAGCAACAACCCGGCGCTCAGGTCCAGCAGCAGGTATTTGCCCCGGCGGCGCACCTGCTGCACCGTCTGCCCGACCAAATCCTGCGGCGGGCAGCCCAGCGGCCAGCGCAAGGGCTTGCCCAGGCGCACCGCCAGAATCTGCGCGGCAGCAATGTCGGCGGCAAAACTGCGCCGGGTGACTTCGACTTCGGGTAATTCGGGCATGGGGCGGACTCTGTAAACCGGCGTTGGCCTTCGATTATTATGGCCGGATGGCCTCTTTACCCCGCCCTTCGCGCCCGTTCTGGCGCACTTCATGGCGCACGCTCGGCAGTGCCGCTGCCGTGCTCGGTGCCTTGACTGCCTGCGCCCAGGTGCCGCCTGCGCCGCAAGCCGCCGCCCCGGCAGATACTGCCGACACCGCAGCAGACAGCAACGTC
>JAHRXD010000044.1 GCA_019104825.1 Comamonas sp. | reverse complement strand
GTTTGGGGTCACTACGCTGCATCACCGCGCCACGCGGCAGAACAGCACCGAAAATCTTTGTGCAAAAGCGCAGGGCTTATTTGGCCTTGGGCTTCTTGGCACCGTACTTGGAACGCGACTGCTTGCGGTCTTTCACGCCTTGCAGGTCCAGCGAACCGCGCACGATGTGGTAACGCACACCGGGCAAGTCCTTCACACGACCGCCGCGCACCAGCACCACGCTGTGCTCTTGCAGGTTGTGGCCTTCACCGCCGATGTAGGAAATGACCTCGAAACCGTTGGTCAGGCGCACCTTGGCAACCTTACGCAAAGCGGAGTTAGGCTTCTTGGGCGTCGTGGTGTACACACGGGTGCACACGCCACGGCGCTGGGGGCAGTTTTCCATAGCAGGGCTTTTGGATTTAACAACTTCGACCGTGCGGCCCTGACGCACGAGTTGGTTAATGGTTGGCATGTATTAACGTCCCTAAACGTGAATTGCTTTAAAAAAGCGAAAACGTGAATCCCTTCGGAAAATTCCGAAAAGCCCGCAACTGTAGCAGTTTGGCGGACTATCGGCAAGTCCCCCGGGATTTCAAATCCTTGCGGCGCTGGATCAGCGGATCCACAGCCGCAGCGCATCCCAGGCACGGCTGAAGAAGCCGCCTTCGGCAACGTCTTCCAGGGCAAACACGGGCAACTGGGCCAGGGTTTCCTCGCCCAGCATGACGTGCAGCGTACCGACCTGCTGACCCTTGGCGACCGGGGCGATCAGCGGGTCCTGCCGCTCGATGCGAGTGACGAGCTTGCCGCTGCTGCCCGAGGGCACGGTGACGACGGTGGTGGCTTCACGCCCCAGTTTCAGGGTGCTTTGGCTGCCTTTCCACAGCGGCGCTTCTTCCATCGCCTGGCCGGCTTCAAACAGCTTCACGGCGTCGTAGGCGGTGTAGCCCCAGTTGAGCAGCTTCTGGCTTTCGTTGGCCCGGGCGTTTTCACTGGTCGTGCCCAGGACGATGGAGAGCAGGCGCCGCCCCCCGACGTTGGGCATGTCACGCTGCGCGGTGGCCACCAGGCAATAGCCAGCGGCGCTGGTGTGCCCGGTTTTCAGGCCATCGACGGTCGGGTCGCGAAACAGCAGGGTGTTGCGGTTCTTGCTGTTCGCCGCAGGCGTGCCCTCGTAGCGGTAGTCCTTGATCTTGTAATAGTGCATGTACTGCGGAAAGTCCCGCATCAGGCGCATCGACAGAATGGACAGATCCCGCGCCGTGGTCAGGTGTCCCGGCTCGGTCAGCCCTTCGGGGTTGCGGTAGGTGGTGCCGGTCATGCCCAGGGCCTTGGCCTGTTCGTTCATGAGGCGCACGAAATTTTCCACCGTGCCGCCCACGCCTTCGGCCAGGGCCATGGTGGCGTCGTTGCCGGACTGCACGATCATGCCCTTGATCAGGTCGTCGACGGGCACCTGCATCTTGGGGTCGATGAACATGCGCGAGCCGGGCATTTTCCACGCCAGCTCGCTCACCGGCAGGCGCTGCTCCAGGGTGATTTTCTTGGAACGCAGGGCATCGAAGACGAGGTAGCCGGTCATCAGCTTGGTCAGCGATGCAGGTTCGATCTGCGCATCGACGTCCTTGGAGGCCAGCACCTGGTTGGCCGTCACGTCCACCAGCATGTAGTTGCGGGCGGCGATTTCCGGGGGTTGCAGGGTACTCATCTGCGCCATCGCGCACAGGGGGACGAAGGCAGCGGTACAGGCCAGAAGGCGAAGACGGGTTTTCAACGTAGTCATGGAACTCACTGGAAAAAAACAAGGCCTGCTTGCGTGCAGGCCATGGTTGAAAAAAGGGCGGTTTACACCGGGGCGCTCAACAAATGGCGCAGCACCAGGGATTTGAGCAGCGGCAATTGTCCGTGGAAGAAATGCTCCCCCCCGGGCACCACCGTCACCGGCAGGACTTGGGGCCGCGCCCAGTCCATGACGCTGGCCAGCGGCACGGTGTCGTCCTGCTCGCCATGCAGCACCAGGGTGCGGTCGTGGCTTTCAGGCGGCAAGGTGGCTGGATCGAAACGGCTGGCCGCAGTTCCCACCAAAACAATTTTTTGCAAGCGCTCGGGCGTCCACAGCGCCTGCACGGCATGGGTAGTGACAAACGCCCCGAAGGAAAAACCGGCCAGGGCCAGGTTGCCGCCGGGCGCCACCTGCTGCACCACGGCCAGCAGGTCCTGCAGTTCGCCCCGGCCCCCGTCGTGTTCGCCGACGCTGGCGCCGACGCCGCGAAAGTTGAAGCGCACCACCTCCCAGCCCGCCTGGACGAAGGCGCGGGTCAGCGTCTGCACGACCTTGTTGTGCATGGAGCCGCCATACAGCGGATGGGGATGCGCCACTACGGCCACGCCCTGGGGCGGCTGCTGGGCGGGACGGTTGCGCAGCGCCTCCAGGGGGCCGACCATGCCATCCAAGGTGAGTTTTTCTGTTTGGGCAATCATGAGGGATGCGGGGGATAAATCTGTCTTTTTATAGCATTTACCGCTGATGAATAAAGGATTTCAGCATTGTTTGATACTGAAATCGTTGAAACATCTGCGGTAGAAGCACCTTAATCGATAGCTGAAAGGCTATCGCCCCATGGTGGGCGGGATGAGCAGGCGCTCGACGATACGGCCATGCTTCAGATGGGATTCGACGATTTCGTCGATATCGGCCTCGTCCACGAACGTGTACCACACCCCCTCGGGGTAGACCACGCACACCGGTGCGGCCGAGCAGCGGTCCAGGCACCCCGCCTTGTTCACCCGCACCTGGCCCTGGCCGGCCAGACCGGCCGCCTTCACGGCCCGCTTGCAATGGTCGAAACCGGCCTTGGCGCCGTGCAGGGCGCAGCAGTCTTCGCCATTGGGGCGCTCGTTCAGGCAGAAGAAAATATGCCGCTCGTAGTAGCCGGGGGCAGCGGGGGTGGGGGATGCAGCGTCAGTCATCCCCCGGATTTTAGAGAGTCGGCCGCCGCTGGGTCAGCCGCGCCGCCGCATACACCAGCGTGGCATACGGCCAGAGCCAGCCCAGCCACTGCCCCAGGCCGTAGAACTGCACGAAGCGCCCCTGCTCCCACAATTGCAGGGTCTGGGCAAAGTAGGCGCTTTGCGGCGCCTGGTTGAGTGCCCCCAGTTGCAGCGCCAGCCCGACCAGGGCCACCACCGCACTCCAGCGCCAGGACAGCACCGCCAGCACCCAGGCCAGCCCCAGCCCCACGGCCAGCCCCAGCAGCGCCGGGGGACTGAGCCAGGCCCAGGCATTGGCCGGGCCATAGCCCAGGGCGCAGGACAAGGCCGTCACCCCCACCCCGACGACCGTCCAGACCAGCGCGGCCACCATGCGCCGCCACGGCTGGCGCACCAGCAGGTGCGTGAGCAAGCACGGCGCCAGCACGCCCACGGCCACGCAGAACAAATAGCCCAGCGGCGTCAGCGCCTGCGCAGGCGCATGGCGCAGCGGCAGCCAGTGCGCATAGGCCGAGCCTTCAAGCCACTGGGCCAGCCCCACCTCCAGGTGCGGCAGCACCTGCCCCAGGCCCAGCGGCACCGCCGCCGGAAACAGCAAGGCCCAGGGCCACAGCAGCAACAGCGCCGTGCCGCCCGCATCCGCATCGCCCAGCCAGCGCTGGCGGAACACCGCCCAGCGCTGCACCCCGCCCAGCAGGTGCAACAGCCAGGCCAGCGTGCCACCCAGCAGCGCCCCCAGGCTATTGAGCAGCCAGTCGAGGTTGGACGGCACGCGCCGGGGCAAATACAGTTGCAACACCTCCATGCCCAGCGACAGGGCGCTGCCCAGTCCCAAAGCCAGCAGCACCGCCCACCGCGCCGCGCCCGAGCGCACGGCGCCCAGGCCCAGCAAAAAGCCCAGCGGCAGGTAGCCGGCGATGTTGCTGCCCACGTCGAACCCCGTCCAATACTGCGGCGGCAGGGGCTGGGTCAGGACGGCCCACCAGGACAGCTCCTGGTCACGCCAGCCCTCGAACGGGTACAGGCTGGCAAAGACGATCAGCGCCGCATACAGCAGCGCCAGGGGCCAGGCGGAGGATTTGTGCAGCACGCCCGGCCCGCACTCAGAAAGGCTTGACCACCACCAGGATGACGACCACGGTCAGCAGCAGCACCGGCAGCTCGTTGAACCAGCGGTACCAGAAGTGGCTGCGCAGCGTCTGCCCATCCTGCATCCGGGTGAACATGCGGGCGCACATCCAGTGGTAGCCGATGGTGGCCAGCACCAGCACCAGCTTGGCGTGCAGCCAGCCCTTGGCGCCCCAGAACCAGCCGAACCACAGCCACAGACCCAGCCCCACGGCGGGCACCGCCAGCAAGGTGGTGAAACGCAGCAGCTTGCGGGCCATCAGGAGCAAGCGCTCACGTTCGGCGACGGAGCCGGGCGGCACCATGGCCAGATTCACGTAAATGCGCGGCAGATAGAACAGGCCGGCAAACCAGCTGGCCACGAAAACGATATGAAAAGCTTTGACCCATAACATAGGGCCAGCAGTGTACGTGCCCCCCACCGCTGCCCTGCCCCGGGCCGAAAAAAAGCCCGGCCAAGGCCGGGCGCAGAAATCCCCGGTGAACCGGGGCCTGCTCAGGGAGGTCAAGCAGGGAGTGCAGCCAAACTGCTCTCGTCGGCCAATCTAACAGCCCGGACCGGGGCGCCGGAATGGGACTATCCCCAAGGCCCCCAGGCGCGGCACAATCGGCGTCCATGCACTTATCCAACCCCACCCCCTTCCCCGCCAACCGCCCGCGCCGCCTGCGCCGCGATGCCTTTACCCGCAACCTGGTGCGCGAACACCGCCTGAGCAGCCACGACTTCATCTACCCGGTGTTCGTCCACGAAGGCGAAAACCGCCGCGAGGCCGTGCTGTCCATGCCCGGCGTGGAGCGCCTGTCGCTGGACCTGCTGCTGGACGTGGCCCGCGAATGCGTGCAACTGGGCATTCCCTACCTGGCGCTGTTCCCGGCCATCGACCCGGCCCTGAAAACCCCCGACGGCAAGGAAGCCGCCAACCCCGACGGCCTGATTCCCCGCGTGGTGCGGGCGCTGAAAAAAGAGTGCCCCGAACTGGGCATCATGACCGACGTGGCGCTGGACCCCTACACCAGCCACGGCCAGGACGGCATCCTGGACGACACCGGCTACATCATCAACGACGACACGGTGGAAATGCTGGTGGCCCAGGCGCTGGCCCACGCCGCTGCCGGCGTGGACATGGTGGCCCCCAGCGACATGATGGACGGGCGCATTGCCGCCATCCGCGACGCGCTGGAGGCGCACGGCCACATCCACACGCGCATCATGGCCTACAGCGCCAAGTACGCCAGCAGCTTCTACGGCCCCTTCCGCGACGCCGTGGGCACGCGCGGCGCCCTGGGCAAGGCCGACAAGAACGTCTACCAGATGGACCCCGCCAACACCGACGAAGCCCTGCGCGAAGTGGCGCTGGACATTGCCGAGGGCGCGGACATGGTGATGGTCAAGCCCGGGATGCCCTACCTGGACGTGCTGCGCCGCGTCAAGGACGAGTTCAAGGTGCCCACCTTCGCCTACCAGGTCAGCGGCGAATACGCCATGCTCAAGGCCGCTGCGGCCAACGGCTGGCTCGACCACGATGCGGTCATGCTGGAAAGCCTGCTGGCCTTCAAGCGTGCCGGGGCCGACGGCATCCTGACCTACTTCGCCATCGACGCGGCCAAGCTGCTGCGGGGCCAGTAAGCCGTCGCCGGGTTTAGCTATGACTTAAATAGCTTTTACCGCTGTTCATTGCTTGATTTCAGAATAAAACAACACTGAAATCATTTATCAGACAGCGGTAGCAGCTATTTTTATGATTCCACCTTGCCATTGAAAGGACAGCGTATGCCGCACTCTTTGTTCGATCCCGTGCAGTTGGGCGATCTGCCCCTGCGCAACCGCATCGCCATGGCCCCGCTGACGCGCAACCGCGCCAGCGGCAACGTGCCCGGCGCACTGGCCGCCACCTACTACGGCCAGCGCTCCGGCGCCGGGCTGATCATTTCCGAAGGCGCCCCCATCAGCCAGCAGGGCCAGGGCTACGCCGACGTGCCCGGCCTGTACCAGCCCGCGCAACTGGCGGGCTGGCAGGGCGTGACCGATGCCGTCCACGCCCAGGGCGGCACGATCTTCGCGCAGTTGTGGCACGTCGGCCGCGTCTCGCACACCAGCCTGCAACCGGCAGGGGCCGCCCCGGTGGCCCCTTCGGCACTGACCGCGCAGACCAAGACCTATCTGATCGATGCCGCCACGGGCGCCGGCAGCTTTGCCCCCACCTCGGCGCCGCGTGCCCTGCTGGCGCAGGAGCTGCCGGGCATCGTGGCCGACTTTGCCCAGGCGGCCCGCCATGCGCGGCAGTGCGGCTTTGACGGCGTGGAAATCCACGGCGCCAACGGCTACCTGCTCGACCAGTTCCTGAAGGACAGCAGCAACCAGCGCGACGACGCCTGGGGCGGCAGCATCGACCACCGCGTGCGCCTGGTGTGCGAGGTGGTGCAGGCCGTGACGGCCGCCATCGGCGCGGGCCGGGTGGGGCTGCGCATCTCGCCGGTCAGCCCGGCCAACGGCATCCACGACAGCGCCCCGCAGCCGCTGTTCGAGCACCTGCTGCGCCGCCTCGCGCCGCTGGGGCTGGCCTACATCCACGTCATCGAAGGGGCCACGGGCGGGCCACGCATCCTGCCGGAGCAGCCCTTCGACTACGCCGCCCTGAAGGCCGCCTACCGCAGCGCCGGCGGCCAGGGGCTGTGGATGGTGAACAACGGCTACACGCGGGACATGGCGCTGGAGGCCGTGGCCAGCGGCTACGCCGACATGGTGGCCTGGGGCAAGGACTTCATCGCCAACCCCGATCTGGTCGAACGCCTGCGCCGCAACGCGCCGCTGAACCCCGGCCGGCGCGAAAGCTATTACGGCGGCGGGGCCGAAGGCTATACCGACTATCCCCGGCTGGAAGATTAAGAACGTGTTCAAAGGAGTTTCGCCATGACTGTCAGCCCCGCTTCCCGCCGCCGGTTTCTACAGCACAGCGCCGCCCTGGGGACACTGCTGCTGGCCGCGCACCAGCAGGCGCTGGCCTTGTCGCTATCGGCCCTGTCCAACGCCGATGCTGCCAGCGGCGTCAAGACCGCCCTGGCCCAGGGGGCGCGGGTGGCGGTGGACGCGCTCGGGCGCAAGGATGGCTTTCTGGGCAATCCCCAGGTGCGCATCGGCCTGCCGGGGCAGCTCGACGATGCGGCCAAACTGATGCGCCGCTTCGGCCAGGGCAAGCGCATCGACGATCTCGTCACCAGCCTGAACCGCGCCGCCGAGGATGCCGTGCCGCTGGGGCGGGACTTGCTGGTCGATGCCGTGCAGTCCATGAGCGTACAGGATGCGAAAAACATCCTCACCGGCGGCGACACGGCCGTGACCGACTTCTTCGCCCGCAAGACCCGCACGCCGCTGGGCCAGCGCTTCTTGCCCGTGGTGCAGCAATCGACGCAAAAGGTCGGGCTGGCGCAGCGCTACGACGCCTTTGCCGGCAAGGCCGCCGGCTTCGGTCTGGTCAAGCAGGAAGACGCCAACCTGGCGCAGTACGTGACGGGCAAGACGCTGGACGGCCTGTATTTCATGATCGGCGAGGAGGAGCGAAAAATCCGCCGCGACCCGGTCGGCCAGAGCAGCGCCATCCTGAAAAAAGTGTTCGGCGCCGTGCGCTGATTACGCCAAAAACGCATCCCACCCCGTTTTCACGATCAGGCTGCCGACCACGACGATGAAGATCACCCGCACGAACGCCGTGCCGTGGCGCAAGGCCAGCCAGCTGCCCAGCAGGCTGCCCAGCACATTCGCCAGCGCCAGCGGCAGGGCGAAATGCCACCAGACATGGCCCTTGGCGGCAAACAGCACCAGGGCGGCAATGTTCGTCGCCAGATTGAGCAGCTTGGCGCCGACCGAGGCATTCAGGAAGTCATAACCCAGCAGGCGCACGAACAGAAAGACAAAGAAGCTGCCCGTGCCGGGTCCGAAGAAACCGTCGTAAAACCCGATCACCAGCCCGATCAGTGCCGTGCGCACCTGCTCGGCCCGGCCACTGAACAGCGGGGCGTGGGTGCGGCCCAGTTCCTTTTTCGCCAGGGTGTAGACGAACAGCGCCAGCAAAATGACCGGCAGCAGCTTGCGCAGAAAACTCGGGTCGATCAACGTCACGCTCCACGCCCCGGCGAAGGCGCCCACGAGGGCGGTGGCCACGCCCGGCAGCAGGGCCGACCAGCGTACCGCGACACGGCGGCTGTATTGCCACGAGGCCACGGCGGTGCCCCAGATGGCGGCGCTTTTGTTCGTCCCGAACAGGGTGGCCGGAGCCGCCCCGGGAAACACGGCAAACAGCGCGGGCAGCAAAATCAGCCCGCCGCCGCCGACGATGGCATCGACCATGCCGGCCAGCGCCGACGCCAGGGAAATGACGATCCACTCCATGGAACACCTAAGAACGTGTTTACGCTCCAAAAGAAAAGCGCCGGATAAACCGGCGCTAGAGCAAAAAAGAACACCTCATGGCGGGTGCTTGGAATAAAAAATTCTAGTTATGGATCGAGTTGTCTCCTCGGGCCCTCCGTGCGCCGTTGTCTCGCAGCGCTAGAAGTGGCGAGACTTTAACTCCAGATCAGTCTTCTATAAGACAGCGTTTTCCCTAGGGTGAAATCGCCAGCCACGATGCCGGTCACCGCCGGCCAGCGAAGGCATTGCGACAAATTGTGCTAAAACCGGCCCCCCATGACCAACGCTACTCCCCGCCTTGAACACCAGACGGCCGATGCTGGGCCCAGGGTCGTCCTGCTGGGCCGCTGGGGCGCGGCCGAGCTGGGCCAGCGCGGACAGTGGCAGCAGATGCAGCGCCAGCTCGCGGGCACCGACACGACCGCCGCCTGGGACTTGACGCAACTGGCCTGGTTCGACCACCTCGGCGCCCAGTTGCTGTGGCGCCACTGGCAGGGCCAATGGCCGGCGCAACTGCACGCCAGCGCCGCCCAACGCGCCATGCTGCAACGCGTGGCCCAGTTTGCCAGCACCGCTGCCGTCCCCGCCGCGCCGTACTACTTTGGCCGCACGGTGGAAAAGTTCGGCACCCTGATCCTGGCGGCGCTCGTGCATGGACGCGACCTGCTGCTGCTCGTCGGCCAGCTCTGGCTGGATGCGCTGCGCCTGCTGCGAGCGCCGCACAAGGGGCCGTGGCGCGATTTTTCCGGCCACCTGTTCAACATGGGCGCGACTGCGCTGCCGATTACCGCCCTGGTCGGTTTTCTGATCGGCGTGGTGCTGGCCTACCTGATGGCGCTGCAATTGCGCCAGTTCGGCGCCGAGGCGTTCATCGTCAATATTCTGGGCATCTCGCTGATCCGGGAGCTGGGGCCGCTGCTGGCGGCGATTCTGGTGGCGGGGCGCTCCGGCTCGGCCATCACGGCGCAGATCGGCGTGATGCGCGTGACCGAGGAGCTGGATGCCATGCGGGTCATGGGCATTTCCCACGGTTTCCGCCTGGTGCTGCCCAGGGCCATGGCGCTGGCGCTGGCCATGCCGCTGGTCAGCCTGTGGACGACGCTGGCGGCGCTGATGGGCGGCGTGGTCGCCTCCGATCTGGTCATGGGCATTTCCCCGGCCTACTTCTGGCAGGCGCTGCCCAGCGCGGTGGAAGTGAGCAACCTGTGGCTGGCCAGCATCAAGGCCATGGTCTTCGGCGTCTGGATTGCACTGATCGGCTGCCACTGGGGCCTGCGCGTGAAACCCAATACGCAAAGCCTGGGCGCCGGGACGACGGCCTCGGTGGTCACCTCCATCACCATGGTCATCCTGGTGGATGCAGTGTTCGCCATCGCCTTCAAGGATGTGGGGTTCTGATGGCCGCCAACGCCGAGACGATGATCGACATCGACCACCTGTGGAGCATTTTCGGCCAGGGCGAGCAGGCCTTTGCCGTTCACCAGGATTTGTGCCTGCAGGTGCAGCGGGGCGAAATGCTGTCCATCGTCGGCGGCTCCGGCACAGGCAAGACCGTGCTGCTGCGCCAGATTCTGGGCCTGCTCACACCCGGCAAGGGCCGCGTCACCACCCTGGGCCGCCCGGCGGCCGAGCTATGCCGCGAGGGTGCCTCGGCCCGGGTGGGGATGCTGTTCCAGCACGGGGCGCTGTATTCGGCCTTCAACGTGCTGGACAACATCGCCTTCGCCCTGCGCGAACAGGGCGGCCTGCCCGATGCCGTGGTGCGCGAAGCCGCCATGGTCAAGCTGCAGATGGTCGGCCTCAAGCCCGAACACGCCACGCGCAACCCGGCCGATCTGTCCGGCGGCATGATCAAGCGCGTGGCGCTGGCCCGGGCGCTGATCATGGACCCGCCGCTGCTGCTGCTCGACGAGCCCACGGCCGGGCTGGACCCGACCAGCTCGGACGAATTTTGCGACCTGCTGCGCCAGCTGCACGCCGAACTGGGCCTGACCGTGGTCATGGTCACACACGACCTGGATACGCTGTTTGCCCTGTCCACCCGCGTGGCCGTGCTGGCGGAAAAGCGCGTGCTGGTCAGCGGCACGGCGCAGGAAGTGGCGCAATTCGACCACCCCTTCACCTCCACCTTCTTCCAGGGCGAGCGCGGCCGCCGGGCCATGGCCCCGCCCCCCGTTGCAGCCCCGGCTTCGGCCTAAAAAAAGGAGCAGATGCCCCATGGAAAACAAATCCCACGCCATGGCCGCCGGCATCTTCATGCTGGTGCTGGCCAGCATGTTGATTGGTCTGGCCCTGTGGCTGACGCGCGATCAGCGCCAATACACCAGCTACGAACTGTCCACCAGCGACGCCATCAGCGGCCTGCAGCCCCAGGCCACCGTGCGCTACAAGGGCGTGGCCGTGGGCAAGGTGACCCACATCGGCTTCGACCGCGAACACAACGGCAACCTGCTGATCCGCATTGCCGTCGATAGCGAGGCGCCCGTCCAGCCCGGCTACACCTACGCCCAGCTGGGCTACCAGGGAGTGACCGGTATCGCCCACGTGCAGCTGGACGACCAAAGCGGCCCCAGCCCCGTCCTGCCGGTCGGCCCCAGCGGCCTGCCCCGGCTGCCGATGAAATCCTCGCCGCTGACCGTACTCTCCGACCAGGGCATGATGATTCTGAGCCGGGCCGACGAAGCCGCCGAGCGCCTGAACCGCCTGCTGGGCGACGCCAACCAGGTGCGGTTCAGCCAGCTGCTGGACAACCTGAACCAGACCAGCGTGGCCCTGCAGCAAGTCAGCCGCCGGGCCGAACACAGCCTGGAGCATGGGGTCGATCCCGTACTGCAGGCGCTGCCCGCCCTGGTGCAGGACACACGCACCAGCCTGCAGACGCTGAACACTGCCGGGCAGCAGATCGGCCAGCTGGCCGAACAGCTGCAGGCACCCGAAGGGGTGCTGGCCCAACTGCAGGCCGGTACGCAATCGGTGGCGCAATCGGCCCAGCGGTTCGAACGATACACCCTGCCGGGCATCCAGCGGGCCACGGGCGACCTGGGCTTGGCCTCGCGCCAGATGGGCCGCACCATGGCGAACATCGATGCCAATCCGCAATCGCTGATCTACGGCAATGGCCTGGTGCGCCCCGGCCCGGGGGAACCGGGCTTTACCCCGCCGGTGCCGGCACCTTGATGATGAGAACGTAAACACGTTCTTAGAAAGAATGCTTATGTTGCTGCGTTTGTCCCCCCTGCTGGCCGCCCTGGTGCTGGCCGCCTGCCAAAGCCTACCCACCCCGCCGAAAGAGCCTGAACGCTACGACCTGGGCGCCGCTGCCCTGGTGGACGTGACCGTGCCCGCCGAACCGGCCGCCCTGGTGCTGACCGACATCCAGGCGCCCTGGCAGGCCGAAGGCAGCACCACCGCCATGTATTACCGCCTGGCCTACGCCCAGCCGCACAACTTGCACACCTACAGCCAGGCCAGCTGGAGCCTGCCGCCGGAACTGCTGGTGCAGGAGCGCCTGCGCCACTGGCTCAGCCAGGGCCAGCGGGTGGTTCTCAGCGCCGAAGGCGGGCGCATTCCCCCCCGCGTGGCCGGGCAGCAGCCCCCGGTGCTGCTGCTGGCGCTGGAAGAGTTCGAGCAGGTATTCGAGCAGCCCGAACACAGTGTTGCCAAGGTGCGCCTGCGGGCCACCTTGCTGGGCCACCAGCCGGCGGGCGAAGTGCTGCTGGGCCAGCAGGTCTTCAGCGTCACCACCCCGGCGGCCAGCGCCAATGCTGCAGGCGGGGCCAAGGCGCTGTCCCAGGCCATGGACAGCCTGGGCCAGCAGCTGGTGACGTGGTTGCGCCAGTCCGCTGCCAACCGTTAAGCTTGACCTCTTTTTTTTTGCTGGATGGAGCGCACCCCTATGGCGGCCTTGGAATGGGACGACAAACTGCAACTGGACTTGCCCGAGCTGGACACCGTGCATCGCGAATTCGTGGACTTGCTGGCCCAGGCCGAACAGGCCGACGATGCCGCGCTGCCGACGCTGTGGCACACCATCATCACCCACACCGAAGGCCACTTCGGCATGGAAGACCGCTGGATGCTGGCCACCGGTTTTGCCCCGGACAACTGCCACCTGCACCAGCACCAGGCGGTGCTGGACATCCTGCGCGAAGGCGCGGCCAAGGGGGCACAGGGCGATCTGGCCGCCATCCGGGCGATGATCCCCGACCTGGCCAACTGGTTCAGCTACCACGCCAAGACCATGGATGCAGCCCTGGTCTACCACCTGCAAAGCACCGGGTTCGACATCCATGCCGCCCCGACCGCCCTCCCGGTGGCAGCACCAGCAGTCACCGGCTGCGGCTGCGCGGCCTGACCCAGGGGGAGTACGACAGTGGGACAGTGGCTTGACCTGACTGCGGCTGACGGGACCGGGTTTTCTGCCTGGGCGGCCCATCCATCTGGCCCCCTGCGCGGCGCGGTGGTGGTGGCGCAGGAAATTTTTGGCGTCAATCAGCACATCCGCGCCATTACCGACCGCATGGCCGCACGCGGCTTTCTGGCCATTGCCCCGGATTTATTCGCCCGCTTCACCCCGCGCCTGGACCTGGGCTATACCGATGCCGACGTTGCCCAGGGCCGCCAGTACAAGGCCCAGGCCGAAGCCATGCCCGGCGCCATCCTGCAACAGGTACAGGCCGCCGCCCAATGGGCCATGGCACAGGCCCCGTGCAAGGTCGGCATGGTCGGCTTCTGCTGGGGCGGACTGGTGACGTGGCGGGCCGCAGAGCAACTACCGGAGATTTCCGCCGCCGTGTGCTACTACGGCGGCGGCATGACCGAGGCGCGGGAACGCACCCGCCTGCCCGGCTGCCCGGTGCAAGCCCACTTTGGCCGGCGCGACACCATCATCGCGCTGCCTAGCGTGCTGGAATTTGCCCATGTCCAGCCCCAGGTGCAAACCCACCTCTACGACGCCGACCACGGCTTCAACTGCGACCTGCGCCCCAGCTACGACCACGACAGCGCGGTGCAGGCCAAAGACCGCACCCTGGCCTTCTTCGACCAGCACCTGGCGCAGCGCTAACCGTCACGACCGCCCCACCGGCTGCACGCGGGCGGCCAGCGCCACCAGCACCAGCACCGGCAGCCCCAGGCAGGCCGTGGCGATGAAGAAGGGGCTGTAGCCGAAGGCATCGACGAAGCGCCCGGAAAACCCCGCCAGCCATTTGGGCGCCAGCAGCATCATCGAACTGAACAGCGCATATTGCGTGGCCGAATACTGCACGTTGGTCAGGCTGGACAGGTAGGCGATGAACGCCGCCGAAGCGATGCCCCCGGCCAGGTTGTCGGCGCTGACCACCAGGGTCAGGCCCAGCACCGTCGGCCCCTGGCCGGCCAGCCAGGCAAACAGCAGATTGCTGGTGGCCGACAGCAGCGCCCCCAGCATCAGCACGCGCATCACGCCCCAGCGCATCGCCATGGCGCCGCCGACGAAGGCCCCGGCCAGGGTCATGACCACACCGTAGATTTTGGTGACGGCAGCCACCTGCTCCTTGGTGTAGCCCATGTCCACGTAGAACGGGTTGGCCATGATGCCCATCACCACATCGCTGATGCGGTACACCGCGATCAGGCCCAGCACCAGCGCCGCCTGCCAGCGGTAGCGGGCGATGAAGTCGGCAAACGGCGCGATCAAAGCGCCTTGCAGCCACTCGCGCAGGTTGCGGCTGGGCGGCAGCGGGCGCGGCTGCGGTTCGGGGGCCAGCAGCACCGTCACCATGCCCACGGCCATGCTGGCCGCCATCACGCAATAGGCCACCCGCCACGCCTGGGGCTGGTAGCCGTCGGCACTGCCCTGCGCCAGCGCGGCCAGCCATAAGACACCGGCACCGGCCCAGATCATCGCCAGGCGGTAGCCCGTCTGGTACGTGGCGGCCAGCGCCGCCTGCGCCTGCATGTCCGCCGATTCGATGCGGTAGGCATCCAGGGCGATGTCCTGGGTGGCCGAGCCAAAGGCCACCAGCAGGGCGCAGCCGACCAGGGGCATCAGCCCCTGCTGCGGATCCTGCCAGCCCATGCCGAGCAGCCCCAGCGCGATGCAGGCCTGCGCCAGCAGCAGCCAGCTGCGCCGCCGCCCGAGTCGGCGCGTGAGCCAGGGCAGCGGCAGCCGATCGACCAGCGGCGACCAGACCCACTTGAAGGCATACGCCAGCCCGACCCAGGACAGGTAGCCGATCGTCGTGCGGTTGATGCCCGCCTCGCGCAGCCAGAACGACAGCGTGCCCAGCACCAGCAGCAGTGGCAGCCCCGCCGAAAACCCCAGCGCCAGCATCCGCAGGCTGGCAGGCTGGAGGTAGACCTTGAAGGGCGCAAGCCAAGTGCAAAGAACACGGCAAAGACGGAAAACAAAGGGCATGGCAGCAGTGCGGGGTCGAGGGGCTGCCATTTTCTCTCAATGCTCTCCAGGGCTGGCGTCCCGAGCCCGCAGCCGCCGGTACAGGGTGCGTTCGCTCACGCCCAGGGCGCGGGCCTGTTCCTGGCGGGTGCCGCTGGTGTGTTGCAGGGCCTGGTGCAGGGCTTCGGCTTCGCGGGCACGCAAGGTGGTGCGGCTGGGTGCAGCCGGGGGCGGCGGTGGGGCTGCATCCAGGGCCAGCGCCTGCGCCATGGCCGGGCCGCCGATGCTGCGCCCGTCGGTCAGCAGCAGCGCCCGCTGCAACACGTTGCGCAATTCGTGCATGTTGCCGGGGAAGGGATGGCGCAGCAGCGCCTGCTGCGCAGCGGCAGAAAGCGTGCGCTTGCCCCCGGGGGCCAGGCGTTGCAGCAGGTCGTCGGCCAGCAGCACGACGTCGGCCCCGCGCTCGCGCAGCGGCGGCAGGGTGATGGGCAGGGCGTTCAGGCGGTAATACAGCTCGGGCCGCCAGCGCCCGTTGCGCACCAGGGCGCCCAGGTCGGCGCTGGTGGTGGCGATGATGCGCACGTCGGCGCGGCGCAATTCGCTGCTGCCCACGCGCCGGTAGGTGCCGCTGTCCAGCAGGCGCAACAGCCGGGTTTGCAGCAGCAGGGGCAGGTTGTCCACGTCCTGAAGCAGCAGGGTGCCGCCCTGGGCCATTTCCAGCAGGCCGTTGCGGCTGGGCACGCCGGTGCGGCCCTGGCCGAACAGTTCGCTTTCCAGCAAGGCTTCGGGCAGGCCCGCGCAGTCCACCACGACCAGGGGGTGTTCGGCCCGGGGGCTGGCGGCATGGACGGCGCGGGCGGCCAGTTCCTTGCCGGTGCCCGGTTCCCCGTGCAGGACGACGCAGGCGTTGCTGGTCCCGGCGCGGGCCAGCCATTCCAGCGTGGCGCGAAACGCCGGGGAACGCCCGAGCAGCCCCGCCTGCCCGGCCTGTGCCGGGCCCAGCGGCAGCAGTTCCATCTTTTCCAGAAAATACTGCGCCGGCCCGGCCCCGGTACGCAGCGGTTGCAGGGCGATGGCGACGTATTCCTCCCCCCGGCTGGTGTGGTGCAGGTGCAGCACCCGCTCGCACTGGCCGCTGTACTGGGCGCGGGCCAGCGGGCAGGCCTCGCCCGCCTGGTCGCACGGCACGCTGGAGTGGTGCGAGACGGCGTAACAGGTACGCCCGAGTACCGAGGCATCCTGCCCGAACACCTGCCGGTAGGCGCTGTTGGCCGCCAGGATGCGGTACTGGGCGTCGAACAGAACGTGGGGCTCGGGCAGGGTTTCCAGCCAGGTGGCGAGCAAATCCAGGGAGTCGGGCAATGTCATGGCAAATCACAGGAAGGCAGCTACTGCCAGATGGTGCCAAATATGGCAGCCATTGTCAGTATTGACACCAGTCATCTGGCAGCAAGCCCAGGCAGGCAAAGATTCAACTGTTTGTTTTTATTGATTTTTTAATCGCAGCAGGGGGCTTGGTTATTCGCTGCGGGACTTGATTCAGAATAATTTTTCCTGTGTTCTCTGCCCGACGCTTATGTCCGATGACAAATCCAAGCCCTACCTGAGCTTCTACGCCCCCAAGCAGAAGGTCTACCCCCGTGCGATTGACGGCAAGTTCAACCGCTGGCGCTGGGTGCTGGTGCTCGCCACCCAGTTGCTGTTCTACGGCCTGCCCTGGCTGCAATGGGGCGAGCGCCAGATGGTGCTGTTCGACCTGGGGGCGCGGCGCTTTTATATGTTCGGCTTGGTGCTGTACCCGCAGGACTTCATCTACCTGACGGGGCTGCTGATCCTGTCGGCGCTGTCGCTGTTTCTGTTCACGGCGGTGGCCGGGCGGCTGTGGTGCGGCTTCAGTTGCCCGCAAACGGTCTATACCGAAATCTTCATGTGGCTGGAAAACCGCATCGAAGGCGACCGCAGCGCCCGGATGCGGCTGGACAAGGCACCGTGGACCTCGCCGGAGAAGCTGCTCAAAAAGGGCCTCAAGCAACTGGCCTGGATTGGCGTGGCGCTGTGGACGGGCTTCACCTTCGTCGGCTTTTTCGTGCCGATCCGCAGCCTGGGCGCGGAAATCCTGCACTGGCAGGGCGGCTGGCAGTTGTTCTGGGTGTTCTTCTACGGTTTTGCCACCTACGGCTTTGCCGGCTACATGCGCGAGCAGGTGTGCAAATACATGTGCCCCTACGCCCGCTTCCAGAGCGCCATGTTCGACCAGGACACGCTGATCGTCACCTACGACACCGAACGCGGCGAGCCGCGCGGCGTGCGCAGCAAGAAGGTCGATCCCAAGGCCGCCGGGCTGGGCGACTGCATCGACTGCTCGCTGTGCGTGCAGGTCTGCCCCACGGGCATCGACATCCGCAACGGCCTGCAGTACGAGTGCATCGGCTGCGGCCTGTGCGTGGACGCCTGCAACACGGTGATGGACAAGGTGGGCTACGCCCGGGGCCTGATCCGCTTTGCCACGCAGAACGGCATCCGCCAGCGCTGGACGAACCACCAGATGCTGCGCCGCGTGTTCCGCCCGCGCGTGCTGGGCTACGGCGCGGTGCTGCTGGCCCTGGCCGTGGCGATGCTGGTCAGCTTGTCCATGCGCACGCCTTTGAAAGTGGACGTGGTGCGCGACCGCGCGGCGCTGTCGCGCATGGTGCCGGGCGGCAAGCTGGAGAACATCTACCAGTTGCAGATCATGAACGCCACCGAAACGGCCCAGCACTACCGCATCAATGCCCACGGGCTGGACGGGCTGGAAGTGGCCTCGACCGCTACCGTCGAGGTGCCGGCCACCGCCTCGCGCTGGGTGCCGGTGCAGTTGCACATTCCGTACGGCAGCGCCGCGCCCGGGTCGCACCCGGTCTACTTCACGGTGCAGGCGGTGGAACACCCGGCGCAGGTGCAGGAGAAGGCGATGTTCCTGGTGCCGCGTTGAGAACCCGCAAAAGCTATCAATAAAGAAGCCTCTACCGCTGGTATTCAAATGATTTCAAGGATAAACATTCTTGAAATCGTTCATTCACCAGCGGAAGAAGCTCTCTTTTTATTGATCAGCGCCCCAGCTCCTTGGCGCTGACGCCAGCGATGCCCCAGTTCTCCTTGGGCACTTCCTGAATCCAGACGCGCACGTTGGCAACGGGGGCGTCGGTGGCCTCCACCAGCGCCTGGGTGACTTTCTCGATCACGGCTTTTTTCTGCGCCTCGGTGCGGCCTTCAATCATGTAGATCTGTGCAAATGGCATGGTGTTTTCTTTCAACGAGAGGGGCAAAGAAGTCGGTCAGGCAAAGCACAGCGAGACGCTGCCCATGCCCTGCACGCGCAGGGTGACGTTGTCGCCCGCGTTCACGGTGACGGCCTCGGTCACGCCGCCGGACAGAATCAGGCTGCCGGCCGGAATCTCCTGCCCGCGCCGCCCCAGGTGGTTGGCCAGCATGGCGATGGCCGCCGTGGGGTGGCCCAGCACGGCAGCGCCTGCGCCCAGGGCGACGGGCTGGCCGTTCTTCTCCAGCACCACGCCCACGGTGCGCAAGTCCACCTGCTCGGGGCGCACGGCCTGGCCGCCGACGACAAAGCGGGCTGCCGAGGTGTTGTCGGCCACCACGCTTTTCAGGTCGAACTTGAAGTCGCGGTAGCGGCTGTCGATCACTTCGATGCCCGGCAGCACGAAATCGGTGGCCGCCAGCACGGCACCGATGTGGCAGCCCGGCCCCTTCAGCGCGTGCTTGAGGACGAAGGCGATCTCCGGCTCGACCTTGGGGTGGATGAGTTCGGCGGTGTTCACCGTGGCGCCTTCGGCCAGGGTGTATTCATCGACCAGGAAGCCGAACACCGGGTCGGTCACGCCCATCTGCTTCATCTTGGCGTGCGAGGTCAGGCCCGCCTTCAGGCCGACGACGCGGGCGCCCCGGGCCAGCTTGCGCTGCAGGATGACGTCCTGGATGGCATAGGCATCGTCCCAGTCCATGTCCGGGTGGTCGTCGGTGATCTTGGGGGTGTCGCGGGCCTCTAGCTGGCAGGTTTCCAGATGCTCGGCAAGCCGGGCGATGGTTTCGGGGGTCAGTGCCATGGTGGGTACTCCAAAAAAATTCCAGGCAGGAAAATAAAAAAATAGGGGGGTGAATCGGGGGGCGATCAGCCAGGCAGAGCGGCCCGGTCGGACGGCGGGAGGGCCAGCGTCGGCCCGCGCTGCGGGGCGGCAGCCGTGGTGGCCGGAACGTCGCGGCCCGTGCTGCCGCCGAGGGCGCCCAGGGTCTGCTTGACGCGGTCATAAGCCGGGCGCACCTGTTCCGGCACCCAGTGGCGGATGGCTTCAAAGTTTTCCTGGCGGGCAAACTGCAACATCTGCGCCCGCACCTGCCGGTAATGCGCCAGCGCAGCGCTGAAGGTGTCCGCCGGCCCTGTCCCGGCCAACACCCCCAGCTTGCCCCAGGCCTGGTCCAGCAGGGCATCCAGCTCGCCAATGCGCCCCACCGCCGCCTGGGCCTCAGGCCAGGCATCGGCATTCATGATCAGGATGTTGCACGCCCGCATTTCCTCCACGCAGTCGCCGATCACGTCCAGTGCCTTGCGCCTTGGCTGCAAGGCCGCCGTCTCGCGCTTGAGCTGGCCGACCATGCCTTGCACGGTGCGTACCTGGGCGTTGCTTTTGCCGATCCATTCCACCGATTCCCGGGCCGCTTGCGACAATGTTTGGGTTTGCTGCACCAGGCGTTCGCCCCAGTGGGTTTGGGCCTGCACGGCCTGGGCCATGCCGCTGGTGGCGGCCAGAGCTTGCTCGGCCCGGGCGCGGATGTCGGCCAGGGCGTGGCTGGTCTGCTGGGTGCGGGCAACCCCGCCGTCCATGCCTTGCAGCACGGTTTGCAGGAACTGGTCGGCCGCCCGGGTGCTGCTGGTGATGCCGACGATCATGTGCTGGATTTGCTGGGTGGCTTCGCTGGTGCGTGCGGCCAGTTTGCGCACTTCGTCGGCAACGACGGCAAAGCCTCGGCCCTGTTCGCCGGCACGCGCCGCTTCCACGGCGGCGTTCAGCGAGAGCAGGTGCGTCTGCATGGCGACGTTCTTGATCATGGACAGGATGCCGTCGATGGCTTCGGTGTGCTGGCGCACTTCGCCGAAGCGGGCATCCAGGCCGTGGGCGGAGCTGCCCAGGGCGGTGATCTGCTCGGCCGTTTCGCGCAGCAGGCGGTCGCCGTCCAGGGCCAGCTCGTACATGGACTGCACTTGCTGGCGCGAGACATCGGCCGATTGCACCACGGTGGCCACGCTTTGCGAGAGGCCCTGCACGCTCTCGTCGAGGGCTTGCAGGCTCTCTGTCTGGGTGCGGGAGAAGGCCACGACCCGGGTGAAGGAGGAGAGCATGCTGGCGTTGTTGACGATCACGTCCAGCGCGTGCTGGTCGATCTGCGCCAGCACGGCCTGGCGGGAAAGGCCCCGGCTGCGGCCGCGCCAGCGCCCTCTCCACGCCACCAGGGCGGCGCCGCACAGCACGCCCAGCGCAAAGCCCAGGCCTGCGCCGGGATTCCACCATGTCAGCATGTCCATTGCGTCACTCCTGGTTCAAGGGTCGAAGGGTCGAGCCATGCCGCTTTACGCGGGCAGCGCAATGCCGCGTTCGCGGGCCATGGTCAGGGCGGTGTCTTCGATCATGTCCTCCTGACCGCCCACCATGCCGCGCCGCCCCAGCTCCACCAGCAGGTCGCGTGCCGGGATGCCGTACTTCTTCTCGGCCCGCTTGGCAAACAGCAAGAAGCTGCCGTACACGCCTGCGTAGCCCAGCGTGAGCGCATCGCGGTCGATGCGGATGGGGAAGTCCATCAACGGCACCACCAGGTCTTCGGCCACGTCCTGAATCTTCCAGACATCCACACCGGTCTGGATGCCCATGCGGTCGAGTACCGCCACCAGCACTTCCATGGGGGTGTTGCCCGCCCCTGCGCCCAGCCCGGCAGCAGCAGCGTCGATGCGGTTGGCCCCGGCTTGGATGGCGGCCACGCTGTTGGCCACGCCCATGGCCAGGTTGTGGTGGCCGTGAAAGCCCAGTTCGGTTTCAGGTTTGAGGGCATCGCGCACGGCGGCGATGCGTTCCTTGACCTGATCGGGCAGCAAATACCCGGCCGAGTCGGTGACGTAGATGCAGTTGGCGCCGTAGCCTTCCATGAGCTTGGCCCGCTGGATGAGGCCCGCTGCGTCGTTCATGTGCGCCATCATCAGAAAGCCGACGGTGTCCATGTCCAGCTTGCGGGCCATGGTGATGTGCTGTTCGCTGACGTCGGCTTCGGTGCAGTGCGTGGCAACACGGATGGTGTGTACGCCCAGGCCGTGGGCCATTTTCAGGTGATCGACGGTGCCGATGCCCGGCAGCAGCAGGGCCGAGACTTTGGCCTGTTTCATCAGCGGGATGACGGTGCCCAGGTATTCCTCGTCGCTGTGCGCGGGAAAGCCGTAGTTGACCGAGGCGCCGCCCAGGCCGTCGCCGTGGGTCACTTCGATCAGGGGGATGCCGGCGGCATCCAGCCCCTGGGCCACGGATTTCATCTGCTCCAGCGTCATCAGGTGGCGCTTGGGGTGCATGCCGTCGCGCAGGGTCATGTCGTGCAGGGTGATTTTTTGCGTCATGGTGGGATCTCCTTTGCGCTTGAACTTGGGTTAGGCGGCTTGCAGGGTGAGCTTGCCGGCCAGGATTTCCTCGGCAAACATTTCGGCGGTGCGGGCGGCGGCAGCGGTCATGATGTCCAGGTTGCCGGCGTATTTGGGCAGGTAGTCGCCCAGGCCTTCGACTTCCAGAAAGACGCTGATGCGGTTGCCGTCGAACACCGGGCCGTTGACCAGCTTGTAGCCGGGCACGTATTTCTGCACTTCGGCCAGCATGGCGTGGATGGAGGCGGTGATGGCTTGCTTGTCCGGCTCGCCTTCGACCAGGCAATGCACGGTGTCGCGCATGATCATGGGCGGCTCGGCCGGGTTGATGACGATGATGGCCTTGCCCTTCCTGGCCCCGCCGACTTTCTCGATGGCGCCTGCCGTGGTGCGGGTGAACTCGTCGATGTTCTTGCGCGTGCCCGGCCCGGCGGATTTGCTGGAGACGGTGGCCACGATTTCGGCGTACTCCACGGTTTGCACGCGGCTGACGGCCGCCACCATGGGGATGGTGGCCTGGCCGCCGCAGGTGACCATGTTCACGTTCATCTCGGCCTTGCCGACATGCTCCTTCAGGTTCACGGGCGGCACGCAGTAGGGGCCGATGGCCGCCGGGGTCAGGTCGATCATCATGGCGCCCTGCGCGTTGACCTTGCGGGAGTTTTCCGCATGGACGTAGGCGCTGGTGGCGTCGAAGACGATCTGCACGCCGTCGGCCTGCATGTGCGGCACCAGGCCGTCCACGCCCTCGGCGGTGGTCTTGATGCCCATGGCGCGGGCACGTTTCAGGCCGTCGGATTCGGGGTCGATACCCACCATCCAGACCGGTTCCAGCACGGGGCTGCGTTGCAGTTTGGCCAGCAGGTCGGTGCCGATGTTGCCGGGGCCGATCAGGGCGCATTTGATTTTTTGGGTCATTGCCAGTCTCTCCAGTAATTAAACAAAGCGCACCGAGCAGCCGCCGATGCCGCCAATCGTCACGCGCAGGTTGTCGCCGGCAGCCACCGGCACCATGATGCCCAGCGAGCCGGACAGCACCACCTCGCCCGCCTCCAGGGCAATGCCCAGGCGGCCCAGGGTGTTCGCCAGCCAGGCCACGGCGTTGGCCGGGTGGCCCAGGGCCGCCGCACCGGCGCCGGTGGCGACGATTTCGCCGTTCTTCTCCAGCACCATGCCGCAGGTGCCCAGGTCGACGTCGCGCACATCGACCAGCCGGTCGCCCAGCACGAACACGCCGCAGCTGGCGTTGTCGGCCACGGTGTCCTGGATCCTGATCTTCCAGTCGCGGATACGCGAATCGACGATCTCGAAGCAGGCCATCACGCCCTCGGTGGCAGCCAGCACGTCGGCGGCGGTGACGCCCGGGCCTTGCAGCGTTTTCTTCAGCACGAAGGCGATCTCGCCCTCGGCCTTGGGCTGGATGAGCGTGTCCATGTCGACCGACTCGC
>JAHRXD010000021.1 GCA_019104825.1 Comamonas sp. | reverse complement strand
GACCCGGGCGATGTTCATGACCCAGGCGGCCAGTCTGCTGGAAGCGGCACGCACCCTGGGCGCCAGCCGCAGCCAGGTGATCCGCGAGGTGGCGCTGCCCCTGGCCCGCCCGGCCATTGCCGTGGGCATGAGCCTGGCGCTGCTGGAGACGCTGAACGACATCGGCGCGTCCGAATTCCTGGGCGTGCAGACGCTCACGGTGTCCATCTACACCACCTGGGCCACGCGCTCCGACCTGGGCGCGGCGGCGCAGATTGCGCTGGCCATGCTGGCCCTGGTGCTGGGGCTGATCCTGCTGGAGCGCCATGGCCGCCGCCGCCAGCGCTTTGCCAGCACCCAGCGGATGCGGCCCATGCAGCCCCGCCGCCTGCGCGGCCTGCCCGCTGCCGGGGCGCTGGTGCTGGGCGGGCTGCCGGTATTGCTGGGCTTTGTCTTGCCGACGGCCTATCTGGTCAGCGAAACGGTCAAGCGCCTGAATCTGGTGGGCGGCATCTCGTCGGCCCTGTTCCAGGCGCTGGGCAACACCTTGCTGGTGGCGGCCAGCGCCACGGTGCTGACGGTGGCCTGCGGCCTGATGCTGGCCTGGGCCGGGCGCTCGTTGCGCGAAAGTACGCGCCGGCTGCTGCCCCGCGCCTGCGTGCGCATTGCCAGCCTGGGCTATGCCGTGCCGGGCACGGTGCTGGCCATCGGCCTGCTCACCCCGTTGCTGTGGGTCGATCGGGTGTTAGGCCAGATACTCCAGCATTCCGGTTTGCTGCTGATGGGCAGCAGTGCGGCGCTGGTGCTGGCGTATGCCATCCGCTTTCTGGCCATTCCCGCCGGGGGCATCGAGGCCGGGCTGACGCGCATTCCGCCCTCGCTGGAGCAGGCGTCGCGCCTGCTGGGGGAAAGCGCCGGGCGCACGCTGTGGCGCGTGCATCTGCCGCTGCTCAAACCGGCCCTGGCTGCCAGCGCCCTGCTGGTGTTCGTGGACACCATGAAAGAGCTGCCCGCCACCCTGCTGCTGCGCCCGCTGAACTTTGACACCCTGGCCACCTGGCTGTATGCCGAAGCGGCCCGTGGCACCTACGAAGAAGGCGCCGTGGCGGCGCTGGCCATCGTGCTGGCCGGGCTGCTGCCCGTGGTGCTGCTGGCCCGAACCCAGATGCCCCAGGGGCATCATTAGTTTTTTACGGTATTTGCCATGCCTACTTTGCTTGCGCTTGAACACCTGCACCTGGCCTACGACACCGCACGGGGCCTGCGCACCGTCATCCCGGATTTGAACCTGCAACTTGAACGCGGGCAGATTGGCTGCCTGCTGGGCGCTTCGGGCTGCGGCAAATCCACCGTGCTGCGGGCCATTGCCGGGTTCGAGCCGGTGCGCGGCGGACGCATTGTGCTGGAGGGGCGTGAGCTGTCCTCCCCGCAGCAGCAGGTGGCCCCCGAGCTGCGCCGCGTGGGCATGATGTTTCAGGACTACGCCCTGTTTCCGCACATGAGCGTGGCCCGCAACGTCGGTTTCGGCCTGCGCCGCGCCAGCCCGCAGGAGCGCGAGGCCCGCGTGGCCGAGCTGCTGGCGCTGGTCGGCCTGGCCCACGCCAGGGACAGCTACCCGCACGAACTCTCCGGCGGCCAGCAGCAGCGCGTGGCGCTGGCCCGCGCCCTGGCGCCGGCGCCCGAGCTGCTGCTGCTCGACGAGCCGTTCTCGAATCTGGACACCGACACCCGCGAACATCTGGCGCAGGAGGTGCGCGGCATCCTCCAGGCCACCGGCCACACGGCGATTCTGGTCACGCACAACCAGGCCGAGGCCCTGGCGATTGCCGACCGCATCGGCAGCCTGTCCGGCGGGCAGTTGCAGTATTGGGACAGCCCGGCGGCCTTCCGGCAGCGGCTGGCCGAAAGGGCAGTGCATCAATAAAAAAAGAGCTGTTTCCGCTTGATATACAAGGATTTCAGACTGTTTTTAGTCTGAAACCCTTTTGTATTCAGCGGAAACAGCTCCTTTTTATGGAGCCATCGGCTTAGAACCTGTTCACGATCTCCGCGCGGGTGTGCAGTCGCGGCCTCGGGCGCTCTGCGTCGTTGCAAATCCTCGCCATAGCACCGCTATGGCTGCGGTTTGCGCCTAGCAGATCATCCCGATCCGCATCCCGCACCCCTTCGCGCCGAGATCGTGAACAGGTTCTTACTGCGCTGCGGCGGCAGGGTTGCGCAGCCGGATGTGCAGCTCGCGCAATTGTTTTTCATCGACGGGCGAGGGCGCCTGGGTCAGCAGGTCTTGCGCCCGCTGGGTTTTCGGGAAGGCGATCACGTCGCGGATGGATTCGGCGCCGGTCATCAGCGTGATGAGGCGATCCAGGCCGAAGGCCAGGCCGCCGTGCGGGGGCGCACCGTATTGCAGCGCGTCCAGCAGGTAGCCGAACTTGGCCCGCTGGTCTTCCGGGCCGATGTTCAGCGCGGCGAACACCTTGGCCTGCACGTCGGCGCGGTGGATACGCACCGAGCCGCCGCCCAGCTCCCAGCCGTTCAGCACCATGTCGTAGGCCTTGGCGATGCAGGCGCCGGGGTCGGTGTCCATCAAATCCTCGTGGCCGTCCTTGGGGCTGGTGAAGGGGTGATGCACGGCCACCCAGCGGTTGTCTTCCTCGTCATGCTCGAACATGGGGAAGTCCACCACCCACAGCGGCGCCCAGCGGTCTTCGAACAGGCCGGTTTGCTTGGCAAAGTCGCTGTGGCCGATCTTCAGGCGCAGGGCGCCGATGGCGTCGTTCACCACCTTGGCCTTGTCGGCGCCGAAGAACAGGATGTCGCCGTCCTGTGCGCCGGTGCGTTGCAGGATTTCGGCAATGGCCGCATCGTGCAGGTTTTTCACGATGGGCGATTGCAGGCCGTCGCGGCCCTGGGCCACTTCATTGACCTTGATCCAGGCCAGGCCCTTGGCGCCGTAAATCTTGACAAAGTCGGTGTACTGGTCGATCTCGCCACGCGAAATCTGGCTGCCGCCGGGCACGCGCAGGGCCACCACGCGGCCGCCCTTGGTCGTGGCGGGGGTGGAGAACACCTTGAAGTCCACGTCGGCCATCACGTCGGTCAGCTCGGTAAATTCGAGCTTGACGCGCAGGTCGGGCTTGTCCGAGCCGAAGCGGTGCATGGCCTCGGCATAAGGCATGACGGGGAAGTCGCCCAGATCGACATCCAGTTGCTGCTGGAACACGTCCTTGATCATGCGCTGGAAGAGGCTGCGGATTTCTTCCTCGCCCAGGAACGAGGTTTCGCAGTCGATCTGCGTGAACTCGGGCTGGCGGTCGGCCCGCAGGTCTTCGTCGCGGAAGCACTTGGTGATCTGGTAGTAGCGGTCGTAGCCGGCCACCATCAGCATCTGCTTGTAGAGCTGGGGCGACTGCGGCAGGGCGAAGAACTGGCCGTCATGCACGCGGCTGGGCACCAGGTAGTCGCGGGCGCCTTCGGGGGTGGACTTGCCCAGCATGGGCGTCTCGATGTCGATGAAGCCCTCTTTGTCGAGGAAGTTGCGCACCTGGATGGCAGTCTTGTAGCGCAGCATCAGGTTGCGCTGCATGGCCGGGCGGCGCAGGTCCATCACGCGGTGGGTCAGGCGCACGTTTTCCGACAGGTTCTCGTCGTCGAGCTGGAAGGGCGGCGTGACCGAGGCGTTCAGCACCGTCAGTGCGTGGCACAGCACCTCGATCTGGCCGCTTTTGAGCTTGTCGTTGGTCGTGCCTTCAGGACGGGCACGCACCAGACCGGTGATCTGGATGCAGAACTCGTTGCGGATGTCCTCGGCCACCTTGAACATCTCGGGGCGGTCGGGGTCGCAGACCACCTGCACATAGCCTTCGCGGTCGCGCAGGTCGATGAAGATCACGCCACCATGGTCGCGGCGGCGGTTCACCCAGCCGCACAGGGTAATGGTTTGGCCCATCAGGGCCTCGGTCACAAGACCGCAGTATTCAGAGCGCATGGCCATGGTCGTGTCTTCCTGCATCGGTCGATGCGGTTGCAAAAAATTAACGTTCCTGATCGTCCAGGGCGGGTGCGGGCGGCGCCACCACTCCCATGGACACGATGTATTTGAGCGCGGCATCCACGCTCATCTCCAGCTCCACGCAATCGGACTTGCGCATCAGCACGAAATAGCCCCCGGTGGGGTTGGGCGTGGTGGGCACGAAGACGCTGACGTAATCGTCCCGCAGATAGCGGGCGATCTCCAGCGCGGGCGAGCCGGTGATGAACGCCACCGTCCACACCCCTTCGCGCGGCCACTGCACCAGCACGGCGGTACGGAAGGCATTGCCGCTGTCGGAGAAAACGGTGTCCGAAACCTGCTTGACGCTGGAGTAGATCGAACGCACCACCGGGATGCGGCTGATGACGGCGTCGCCCCAGGATACCAGCTTGCGCCCCACGAAGTTGCTGGCCACGGCCCCCACGGACAGCAGGATGGCCAGGGTCAGCAGCACGCCGAAGCCGGGGATGTGCACCCCCAGCAGCCGGTCGGGGTGCCAGGCTTCGGGCAGGATGGCCAGGGTCTGGTCGAGGGTACTGACGATCCAGTGCAGCACCCAGACCGTGATCACCCCCGGCACGAGGACCAGCAGGCCGGTGAGCAGCCATTTGCGCACAGCGTTCATGCGCTCAAGCCTCCGGGGTTGCAGCCGCCGGGGCGGCGGTGCCGGCAGCGGGTGCCGCATCGCTGGCCGCAGCCGTGGGCTGGGCAGCGGCCTGGGTGCCGGAGGCGCTGCTGCCGCCCTTGAAATCGGTGGCGTACCAGCCCGTGCCCTTGAGCTGGAAGCCCGGTGCCGTCAGTTGCTTGCCGAACGCCGGGGCGTGGCAGGCCGGGCACTGCGTGAGTGCGGGGTCGGCAAGTTTTTGCAGAACGT
>JAHRXD010000249.1 GCA_019104825.1 Comamonas sp. | reverse complement strand
CATCCTGGCAGCGGTGCAGGAGCGCAGCCGCTCCGGCCTGGGCCAGCACATCGACACGGCGCTGCTGGACGTGCAGGTAGCCGCCCTGGCCAACCAGGCCGCCAACTACCTGGTCGGCGGCCTGGTGCCGCGCCGCATGGGTAACGCCCACCCCAGCATCGTGCCCTACCAATCCTTCCCCACCGCCGACAGCGACATGATTCTGGCCGTGGGCAACGACGGCCAGTTCGCCCGCTTCTGCCAGGTGGCGGGCCGCCCCGAGTGGGCGCAGGACGAGCGCTTTGCCACCAACCCGCAGCGCGTCAAGCACCGTGCCGAACTGATTCCGCTGCTGCGCCAGACCACCGTGCTGCGCACCACCGCCGAATGGGTCGGCGCCCTGGAGCAGGCCGACGTGCCCTGCGGCCCGGTGAACCGGCTGGACCAGGTCTTTGCCGACCCGCAGGTGCAGGCCCGCGGCATCCACGTCGATCTGCCGCACCCGCTGGGCACGGTCGCCACCGTCGCCAGCCCGGTGCGCCTGAGCGCCACGCCCGTGCAGTACCGCATGGCCCCGCCCCTGCTGGGCCAGCATACCGACGATGTGCTGCGCGACTGGCTCCAGGCCGAAACGGCGCCAGCAGCAACGGCCCCTTGACACCCCTGCGCGTGCGGGCTTGTCGGCTTCCTATACTGGCCCGCACCAAGATTTTTTGCGATTTCTCTTCCCGCTCCGATTACCGAGACCCACATGACCACCCACCACTCCCCCCTGCACCAGCTCAACGACCCCACCCTGCTCAAAACCGCCGGTTACATCGACGGCGCCTGGGTGGAGGGCACCGACACCTTCGCCGTGACCGACCCGGCCACCGGCCTGGAGCTGGCCCAGGTCGCCAACCTCACTGCGGCCCACACGCAGCAGGCCATCGACGCTGCCGAAGCCGCCCTGCCCGCCTGGCGCGGCCTGACGCACAAGCAGCGCAGCCATTTGCTGCGCCAATGGTTCGAGCTGATCCTGGCGCACCGCGATGACCTGGCCCGCCTGATGACTGCCGAACAGGGCAAACCGCTGGCCGAGGCCACGGGCGAAGTCGTCTACGGCGCCAGCTTTGTCGAGTGGTACGCCGAAGAGGCCAAGCGCACCTACGGCGAAACCGTGCCCAGCTTTGCACCCGACCGCCGTGCCATGGTGCTGCGCCAGCCCATCGGCGTGTGCGCGGCCATCACGCCCTGGAACTTCCCCGTCGCCATGATCACGCGCAAGGTGGCCCCGGCGATTGCCGCAGGCTGCACCGTCGTCGTCAAGCCGGCGGAGTTCACCCCGCTGTGCGCCCTGGCCCTGGCCGAACTGGCGCACCGCGCCGGGATTCCGCAGGGCGTCATCAACGTGGTGCCCACCGAACATGCCGCCGCCGTCGGCAAGGTGCTGTGCGACAGCCCGGTGGTGCGCCACCTGAGCTTTACCGGCTCGACCGAAGTGGGCCGCATCCTGATGGCGCAGTGCGCCCCCACCATCAAGAAGCTGGCGCTGGAGCTGGGCGGCAACGCCCCCTTCATCGTGTTCGACGACGCCGACCTGGACAGCGCCGTGGAAGGCGCCATGACCAGCAAGTACCGCAACGCCGGCCAGACCTGCGTCTGCGCCAACCGCCTGTACGTGCAGGCGGGCGTCTACGACGCCTTCGTCGCCAAGCTGGCCGAGCGCGTGCGGGGCCTGAAAGTGGGCAACGGCTTCGAGCCGGGCGTGACGCAAGGCCCGCTGATCGAACCCGCCGCGCTGGACAAGGTGCAGGAACACATTGCCGATGCCGTCGCCAAGGGCGGCCACATCGTCACCGGCGGCAAGCCGCTGCAAGGCCAGTTCTTCGAGCCGACCGTGATCGCCAATGCCACCCGCGACATGCGCGTGGCCCGCGAGGAAACCTTCGGCCCCCTGGCCCCGGTGTTCCGCTTTTCCACCGAGCAAGAAGCCATCGAGGCGGCCAACGCCACCGAGTTCGGCCTGGCCAGCTACTTCTACAGCCGCGACATTGGCCGCATCATCCGCGTCAGCGAAGCCCTGGAATACGGCATGGTGGGCGTAAACATCGGCCTGCTGGGCAGCGAGCAGGTGCCGTTTGGCGGTGTCAAACAATCGGGCCTGGGCCGCGAAGGTGCCCACCAGGGCATGGACGAATACCTGGAGATGAAGTACGTGAACCTGGGCGATGTGCTGAAGTGAGCCCGGCCCGCCGCGCCGGCGGCAGGCATAAAAAAACCCGGCAGAAACTGCCGGGCATCAAGAAGGGAAAGGAAAAAACGGTTCAGTGCAGCGCCAGTGCGCCGGCTGCCTTGCTCTTGCCGGCACGGGCCGGCGGGTTGCACAGGCCGCACTCGTAGTGCTTGGCGTTTTCGTACATCTCGGTGACGAACATGCCGGTGCATTTGCTGCACTTGGTGCGGGTGAGCATCTGCGCATCGACGAACTTGACCAGCCGCCAAGCGCGGGTGAAGGACAGCAGGCACTCCAGCTCCAGCGTCTGCACCTGCTCCATGTACAGGCGGTAGGCTTTGGTCAGCACTTCGATCGGGTCGGCATCGACCCCTTTGGAGAGGTATTCGTAGATGTTCAGGAACAGCGAGCTGTGGATGTTTTCCTGCCAGGTCAGGAACCAGTCGGTGGAGAACGGCAGTTGGCCCTTCGAGGGCGACTTGCCCGCAATCTCCTTGTAGAGGCGGATCAGGCGCTCGTAGGACAGGGTGGTTTCCGATTCCAGCACCTGCATCCGGGCGCCCATCTCGATCAGCATGGCGGCACGTTCGATTTGCCGCGATTCATTCAGCACACTTTTGGCGGTAGCGGTAGCAGCAGTCATGGCGATACTCCTCTATTGAATATTCGGACGGCGGCTTACAGCACTTCGGAAACCCGACCGGCCATGACGATGTTGGCGTGCAGGGTGTTCAGGGTGTCGTTGGTATTCTTGTTGCTGCTGTGGTTGGTCAGCAGGCTCCAGACCATTTCATCGTCGGCACGGAAGCTGCACAGCAAGGTGTTGCGCGAAGCCAGCTTCAGCACCTGCCCGGCAGACAGGGTGACCAGCAGATCGCAGGCTTCTTCGCTCAGACCCAGGCGGAAGATGGCTTCGGCCTTGTCCTGGCGGATCAGGTTCTGCGCCAGCATCAGGTAAGTCAGGTTGGCTTCGCGGATTTCGGCGAGAAGTTGTTCGTTGCTCATGGTGCTTCCTTTCCAGTCGGTCGGCAGATCGGGCTGCCTTGTTTGCGGTGTCGGTCATCGATCGGTACCGCGCTGTTGTTGGAAGCAATTGTGGCGAAAGGCCGGGGGGAACTTGAGTCGGCGTGCGCCCATACCTGGGGTCAGAAAAAGCGGGAGTGGCGTGTCAGCCAAAGGTGCGGGGCTTGTAGGATTTCTTCTTACAGCAGGCTGGCCGCCAGAACCTGCTGCTTTTATTGTGTGCCGCTACTGTAACCCTAGCAGGGAAGGCCGCAAAGCCGGAATAACCGGGGCTTTTGCCGCCAGCCCCGGGCTTTGCTGCTGCGCCGCAAAAGGGGATGAACCACCCCTGAAGTCGGCATCATGCCGCAGCCGCTGCAACGGCATAGGGGGAAAAGCAAGGCGCTTGCCCCCTACTCCGGCCTACCGCCACCACCACGGCATCAAGCGCCCTGGACGCAGGGGCGGCCGGGGTCGCTGCACCACTGGCTCCAGCTCCCGGCAAACAAAGCCGTCGGCGCAAAACCGGCCACTTCCATCGCCACCAGATTGGGCACGGCGCTGACGCCGCTGCCGCACTGGTGGACGACGCTGGCCGGATCGCGCCCGGCCAGCAGGGCGTCGAACTCGGCCCGCAGCAGGGCGGCGGGTTTGAAGCGGCCATCCAGGGCAATGTTGTCGGTGAACGGGCGGTTCAGCGCCCCAGGGATATGCCCGGCCACGGGGTCGAGCGGTTCGACCTCGCCCCGGAAACGCGCCGGGCCACGAGCATCGACGATGGTCTGCGCCCCGCTGTCCAGGCGCCGGGCCACATCATCGACCGTCACCAGCGTGCGCAGCGGCGCCTGCAGGGCGAAATCCCCCGGCTGGGCCGCAGGCTGCGACGTCCCGCCAGCCAGGGCACCGCCTGCGGCCTGCCAGGCTTGCAGCCCGCCATCGAGTACCGCCACGGCCTCGTGCCCGGCCCATTTGAGCATCCACCACAAACGCCCGCAGTAGTTCACCCCCTGGCGGTCGTAGACCACCGCCTGCATGCCGCTGCAAAAGCCGACGCTGCGCAGCCAGGCTGCAAACGCCTCCCGGCTGGGCAGCGGATGGCGGCCACCGCTGGCGGCTGTATCGCCTGCGGCGGCGCTCAGGTTCTCATCGAGGTGGGCATAGACCGCGCCGGGAATGTGCGCCTCCTGGTACTGCGCCAGCCCCGCGCCGGGCTGGGCCAGGTCGAAGCTGCAATCGAACACCATCAACGGCTGGCCGTCGGCCTGCAAAGCTTGCAGTTGCGCGGCGGAAATCAGCAGGGGAAAGGACAAGGCACGGCTCATAGACAATCTTCCAGGACGAAAACGCCTATTGTGCCGCTGCCTCCGCCGTCGCCGGGGGCGCAGCCTTGTTGCGTGCACGCAGCACCGTGGCCGCAATGCCGCTGGCGGCCACCAGGGCCATGCCCAGCCAGCCCAGCAGGTTGATCTGGTCGTCGAACCACACCAGGCTGTACGCGCTGGCAAAAATCAGGCCGGTGTATTGCAGGTTGGCCACCACCAGCGTGGCCCGGGGGGTTTGCGCCGTGGCATAGGCCCGCGTCATGCACAACTGCCCGCCGGCGGCCAGCACGCCCACAGGCAGCAGCCACAGGCTGGGCCCGATGCCCGGCCAGGGCGAAACGCCCCCGCCCAGCATGACGGCCCCGCCCCCGACGGCGCAGCCCAGGCAGAAATAGAACACGGTACGCGCCTCCGGCTCCCCGGCGCGAGACAGAGCCGACACCTGCATGTAGGCCATGGCCGACAGCACGCCGGAAGACAACCCCGCCAGCGCCGCCACCCCCTGCTGCTGGGCAAAGCTGGGTTGCAGCAACAGCAGCACGCCGACAAAGCCCATGACGATGGTTGCCAGCAGCGGAATGTTCAGCGAGCGCCGCGCCCCGGTATGGCCCGGCCGCCACGTCCACAAGGCGCCGGCGACCAGAAAGGCGGCAATCCACAGGCTGCTCATGTAGTTGAACGTCATCCCCGTGGCCAGGGGCATCTTGGTGATGGCATAGAACCAGCCGGACATGGCCGTGACGCCGACCAGCGAGCGCCACCCGTGCATCCACGGGTGGCGCGTCGCCAGGCCGATGCCCTGGCGGCGGGCCAGCCACCACAGTACGGCCATGCCGATCAGCCCCCGGTAAAAAACGATTTCCGCCGTCGTGAACGAGGCGCTGGCGTATTTGACGAACACGCCCATGGTGGCAAAAAAGAAGGCGCCCGCCACCATCCACAGTGCTTGCATAGTATTTTTAAAAACCCTGGTAAACCCGAACAACCCCCGATAGTAAAACTGCATGCCATTTATTGTTGGCACTGGGCCAATGGTTTTTCGATACAGGGGCGTTTGACCCGCAGGGGCACAATGGGCCGGTGACTGCTTTCCGTTACGGCTTACAGAAAGGATCTCGCCATGTCCCACGCATTTGCTTCCACCCTCCAGCCCCTGGCCCTGGGCCAAGGCCGCCAGGGCCAGTTGTATTCCCTGCCCGCGCTGGCCAGGCAATTTCCCAACGTGGCGCGGCTGCCGGTGTCGCTGCGCATCGTGCTTGAAGCCGTGCTGCGCCACTGTGATGGGGCCAAGGTCTTGCCCGAGCACGTTGCCCAACTGGCCAACTGGCGGCCCCAGGCCGAGCGCACCGAGGAAATCCCCTTCGTCGTGGCCCGCGTGGTGCTGCAGGACTTCACCGGCGTGCCCCTGCTGGTCGATCTGGCCGCCATGCGTGCGGCGGCGCAGCAACTGGGCAAATCGCCCCAGGCGGTAGAGCCGCTGGTACCGGTCGATCTGGTGGTCGATCACTCCATCATGGTGGACTACTACGGCACGCCCCAGGCGCTGGGGCAGAACATGGCGCTGGAGTTCCAGCGCAACCACGAGCGCTACCAGTTCATGAAATGGGGGATGCAGGCCTTCGACACCTTTGGCGTGGTGCCGCCGGGCTTCGGCATCGTCCACCAGGTGAACCTGGAATACCTAGCCCCCGGCATCCACCAGACCCAGGGCGGCGTGTGCTACCCCGACTCCCTGGTCGGCACCGACAGCCACACCACCATGATCAACGGCATCGGCGTGGTCGGCTGGGGCGTGGGCGGCATCGAGGCCGAAGCGGCCATGCTGGGCCAGCCGGTGTACTTTCTCACCCCCGATGTGGTCGGCTTTGAGCTGACCGGCAAGCTGCGCGAGGGCGTGACGGCCACTGACCTGGTGCTGACCATTACCGAGCGCCTGCGCCAGGAAAAGGTCGTCGGCCAGTTTGTCGAATTCTTTGGCGCGGGCACGGCCAG
>JAHRXD010000175.1 GCA_019104825.1 Comamonas sp. | reverse complement strand
AACAGCCCAAAGTGCTGGATATCTAAGGAGTCTTGAGATGATTGGTGAATGGAACAACGGCACAGGCCGTCGCAAGTCCAGCGTCGCTCGCGTCTTCCTGAAAAAAGGCAGCGGCAAAATTACCGTGAACGGCAAGGACATCCAGGAATACTTCGGCCGTGAAACGTCCATCATGGTGGCCAAGCAGCCCCTGGTGCTGACCGGCAACGTGGAAGCTTTCGACATCCAGATCAACGTGCGCGGCGGCGGCGAATCCGGCCAGGCCGGTGCTGCCCGCCACGGCATCACCCGCGCCCTGATCGACTACGACGCAGGCCTGAAGCCGGTGCTGAGCCAGGCTGGCTACGTCACCCGCGACGCCCGCGAAGTCGAACGTAAAAAGGTCGGTCTGCGTTCCGCACGCCGCGCCAAGCAGTTCTCCAAGCGTTAATCGCGCCGGGCAGTTTCTGCTGCAAAAGCCGCCTCGCCACGAGGCGGTTTTTTTATGCCCGGCCCTTGCGCGGCGGCGCTGCGCTACCATCTGCTCCCTTTGCATTCTTTCTTTTGGGAGCATCCCGTATGAGCACCGAGGCCGACCTGCCCGAGCCGATTATTTTTACCGAGAGCGCCGCTGCCAAGGTGGCCGATCTGATTGCGGAAGAAGGCAACCCCGACCTGAAGCTGCGCGTGTTCGTGCAGGGCGGCGGCTGCTCGGGCTTCCAGTACGGTTTCACCTTCGAGGAGGAAACCAACGAGGACGATACCGTGATGACGAAAAACGGCGTCTCCCTGCTCATCGACGCCATGAGCTACCAGTACCTGGTGGGCGCCGAGATCGACTACAAGGAAGACCTGCAGGGGTCGCAGTTCGTCATCCGCAATCCGAATGCCGAAACCACCTGCGGCTGCGGCTCCAGCTTCTCGGCCTGAACTGCGGACAATTTCACATCAATAAAAAGAGCTGCTTGCGCTCGCCAGTATTGAATTTCAGGTTATTTATTACCTGAAATCGTTACATGGTCAGCGCAAGCAGCTCTTTTTTATGCAGCGTAAATCGCCCCCAGCACCCGTGGCCCGGCCGCGCCGGTGACGGCGGGCAGATTCCCCGCCCGCCCCAGCAGGCACTGGCGGGCCAGCCAGGCAAAGGCGGCGGCCTCCACCTGCAACGGCGGCAAGCCCCGGCTGCCGGTAGAAACCACGGTCAGTTGCGGCAGGCGCTGCTGCAACTGGGCCATCAAAGCGGCATTCAGCGCCCCGCCGCCGCACACCAGCAGGGTGCGGGCCTGCTGCGCAAAGGGCCGCAGGCTGTCCGCACACGCCTGGGCGGTAAAGGCGGTGAGCGTGGCCTGCACATCGGCCGGCGCGGCAGTGGCAAAGCGGCCCAGTTGCTGCTCCAGCCAGGCCCAGTGGAACAAATCCCGCCCCGTGCTTTTCGGCGGCGGCAGCTGCAGGAAAGGCTCGCGCAGCAATTGCGCCAGCAGCGGCGCCAGCACCTGCCCCGTGGCGGCCCAGGCGCCATCGGCATCGTAGGGCTGGCCGGTATGGCGCTGGCACCAGGCATCCATCAATGCATTGCCCGGGCCGCAGTCCCAGCCCGTCACCGGCGCGGCGCTGCCCGGAGGCGGCAGCACGCTGACGTTGGCAATACCGCCGATGTTCAGCACCAGCCCCACTTCCGGCCCCGGCGGCGCAAACACCTGCTGGTGAAACGCCGGCACCAGGGGGGCGCCCTGCCCGCCTGCCGCCACGTCCCGGCTGCGCAGGTCGGCCACGACGGCGATGCCGGTGCGCTCGGCCAGCAACGCGGGGTTGAGCAATTGCACGGTGTAGCCGACGCCATCGTGCAGCCCCGGCTGGTGGCGCACCGTCTGGCCGTGGGCGCCGATGGCCGCAACGGCCTGCGCCGCCATGCCGCTGTCGGCCAGCAGCTGCTGCACCACCTGGGCATATTCCCGGCTCAAGGCATTGCCGGCCAGCGCGGCGCGGTGCAGTTCATCGCTGCCATGGCGGCTGTTCAGCGCCAGCAGTTCAGAGCGCAGCGCCTGGGGCATGGGGCGGCTGGCATGGGCCAGTACCTGCAGGGGCGCAGCATCCGGCGCTGCCGGGGCTGCCGGGAAATGGGCCAGGACGCCATCCACGCCATCCAGCGAGGTGCCGGACATCAGGCCGATGAAGCAAGGGGAAAAAGGCTCGGTAGACATAAAGGCCGCAGATACGACAAGAGCCTCGGACGAGGCTCTTGGAACGTGTTTACAGGTGGGGAAAAAAGCGTTCTTACTGCGCTGTGGTGTTGTAGACCAGTGCGGCAGAAGCCAGCAGGTCGCGCATCTGGCCGGCCTGGGCGTGGAAGGCTTGCTTGACCTTTTCCGAAATCGGGTTGGCGGCACTGCCCGCGACGATGGTTTGCGGGTCCTGGTGGACGCCGTTCACACGGAACTCGAAGTGCAGGTGAGGGCCGGTGGACCAGCCGGTGGAGCCGACGGCACCGATGCCGTCGCCTTGTTCCAGGCGCTGGCCTTTCTGCACGTCGATGCGGCTCAGGTGGCCGTAGACGGTGACATGGCTGGCATTGGTGTGCTTGACGTAGACCACGTTGCCGAAGCCGTTCTGCCAGCCGGCAAATTCGACCACGCCATCGCCCACGGTACGCACCTTGGTGCCGGTGGGGGCGGCGTAATCGGTGCCCAGGTGCTTACGCCAGGTTTTCAGAATGGGGTGGAAGCGGTTGCTGAAATTGCTGCTGATGCGGGTGAACTCCAGCGGGGCCTGCAGGTAAGCGCGGCGCAGGCTGGAGCCGTCCATGGCGTAGTAGGAGCCGCGCTGGCCGGGTTCCTGGAACCACATCGCCTCGTAGGTCTTGCCCCGGTTGATGAACTGCGCCGACAGGATACGGTTGGAGCGCAGCAGTTCGCCATCGGCCTCCAGCGTTTCATACACGAAGGTGAAGCGGTCGCCCTTGAACAGGCGGTGGAAGTTGATGTCCGGGAAGATGTCGGCAATCTGCGTGGCCACGTGGTCGGGGATGCCGGCGGCATCGGTGGCGGCAAACAGGGTGCTGCGAATGGTGCCCCCCGCCATGCGCGTGCGCACTTCCAGCGGGGCGCTGTCGATGGCCACGTCGAACGAGCCTTCGGCATTGCGTTGCAGCGTCAGGCGCTGGAAGTCGGTGTTGTTGCCCTCGACCACCCAGCGTACGACGAGCTTTTCCAGTTGGTGGTCATTGCCGGCCTGCGCCGTCACCAGACGGCCGGTGCGGCCCAGGACGTTTTCGCTGGCCAGGGGGTTGCTGCGCAGGAAGCTGACGGCTTGCGGGTCGGCAATGCCCAGGCGCTGCAAAAGCGACTCGGCGGTGTCGGTGTTGCGGGTGTATTCGCTGCGGTAGAGGGAAAAACGGGTGTCGTCCGTCAGCTCGGCCAACGTGCTGCCATGCACCAGCGATTCCACCGGGGTGACGACCGTGTGGATGGGCAGGCTGTCGGCATCCGGGCCGAGCGAGGCCACGGCAAAGGCCCCGCCGCCAGCGGTCAGCAGAAGACCGGCGATGGCCGCCGTGATGCGTTTGGGGTGACGTTGGAGAGACTGAGCCAGTCGTGCGAGCAAAGCGTTGCCGGCAGAAAAAAAGCGGGTAGTCAAAACGGGCTTCCAGTCGGGAAAAAGCGGGAGAGGGAAACGCGACGTTGCGCCAGGGCATTGTGCAAATGGGTAAAAACCGAGGCTTTGCACTGGGTCAAAAAATAGGCTGACTAAAATCAGCCTTTGATGCCCCTGGCGAAAACCGGGCGATTATACCCGTCCCACCTCATCCTGCGCTACAAAAAAACCCTTATGAATCAAGCCGCTGTTACGAATCTTCACCACCCTGTCACCGATGCCGTGCAACGGGCCCTGGCGGTCAGCCTGCGCGGGGTCGACGAGCTGCTGCCCCAGGACGAATGGGTGAAGAAACTGGCCCGCGCCGAAGCCACGGGCACGCCCCTGCGCATCAAGCTGGGGCTGGACCCCACGGCGCCGGACATCCACCTGGGCCACACCGTGGTGCTGAACAAGATGCGCCAGTTGCAGGACCTGGGGCACACGGTGATTTTCCTGATCGGCGACTTCACCACGCTGATCGGCGACCCGTCCGGGCGCAACAGCACGCGCCCGCCGCTGACGGCCGAGCAGATCAAGGCCAACGCCGAGACGTATTACACCCAGGCGGCCAAGGTACTCGACCCCGCGAAAACCGAGGTGCGCTACAACAGCGAGTGGAGCGACGCCCTGGGCGCCCGCGGCATGATCGAGCTGGCGGCCAAATACACCGTGGCCCGCATGATGGAACGCAACGACTTCCACCAGCGCTTTGCCGAGGGCAGTTCGATCAGCCTGCACGAGTTCCTGTACCCGCTGCTGCAGGGCAACGATTCGGTGGCGCTGAAGGCCGACCTGGAGCTGGGCGGCACCGACCAGAAGTTCAACCTGATGATGGGCCGCCATTTGCAGCAGGAATACGGGCAGGAGCCGCAGTGCGTACTCACCATGCCGCTGCTGGTGGGCCTGGACGGGGTCCACAAGATGTCCAAGTCCAAGAACAACTATGTGGGCATCACCGAGGATGCGAACACCATGTTCGCCAAGATTCTGTCGATTTCCGACGATCTGATGTGGGACTGGTACACCCTGCTGTCCTTCCAAAGCCTGGAGACCATCGCCGCGCTGAAGGCCGAGATTGCCGCCGGGCGCAACCCCAAGGATGCCAAGGTGGCACTGGCCAAGGAAATCACCACGCGCTTTCACAGCGCAGCGGCGGCGGATGCGGCCGAGCAGGATTTCACCAACCGCAGCAAGGGCGGCATTCCCGACGACATCCCCGAGATCGCCATCAGCGGCGCCCCGCTGGGCATCGGCGCCCTGCTCAAGCAGGCCAATCTGGCGCCGTCCACCAGCGAAGCCAACCGCCTGATCGACGGCGGCGGCGTGCGCATCGACGGCAGCGTGGTCAGCGACAAGGGCTTGAAGCTGGACGCCGGCAGCTTCGTGCTGCAAGTGGGCAAGCGCAAGTTTGCGCGGGTGACGTTGAGTTGAAACGGTGTTGTTCTAAAAACAGAAGCTCCTTGCGCTGGCCATTACTGGTTTTCAGGTTGTTTCATAGCTGAAATCCTTGTATATCCAGCGGAAACAGCTACTTTTTATATTGTTGGTGGAGTCTGGTATGTCTGCAAACGCATGGCCTCTCGATATCGTCATCATGGCCGCCGGCAAGGGCACGCGCATGAAAAGCCGCACGCCCAAGGTGCTGCAAAAACTGGCGGGCCGCCCGCTGCTGGGCCATGTGCTGGCCGTGGCCGGGCAGTTGCAGGCGCGTTCGGCGGTGGTGATTACGGGGCACGGCGCTGCCGAAGTGGAAGCGGCCACCGCCGATGCCGCCAGCGCTGCGGGCCAGTTCGACTTGAAATTCGTGCGCCAGGAGCCGCAACTGGGCACCGGCCATGCCGTGCAGCAGGCGCTGCCGGTGCTGGCCGACGATGGCGTGGTGGTGGTGCTGTCCGGCGACGTGCCGCTGACCCAGGCGGCCACCTTGCAGGCGCTGGTCGCGGCGGCGGGGGGCGACCGGCTGGCGCTGCTGACCGTGCGCCTGCCCGACCCGACGGGCTATGGCCGCATCGTGCGTGATGTGGACGGCGGCGTGCAGCGCATCGTGGAACACAAGGACGCCAGCGCTGCCGAGCGGGCCATCGACGAGGTCTACAGCGGCATCATGGCCGTGCCTGCCCGCCTGCTGCGCCCCTGGTTGGAAGGGCTGACCTGCGACAACGCCCAGGGCGAGTATTACCTCACCGACGCGGTCGGCATGGCCGTGGCCCAGGGCGTGCCGGTGGCTGCGCACTGCATTGCCGATGCCGTGCAGGTGGCCGGGGTGAACAGCCCGCAGCAACTGGCCGAGCTGGAGCGTGCCCACCAGTTGCGCCAGGCACAGGCGCTGATGGAACAAGGCGTGCGCCTGGCCGACCCGGCCCGCTTCGACCTGCGCGACCATGCCAACGGCACGCCCGCGCAACTGCACTGCGGGCAGGATGTGGAGATTGACCTAGGCTGCATCTTCACCGGCAAGGTGACGATCGGCGCCGGCGCCCGCATCGGCGCCTATTGCCACATCAGCAACGCCGTGATCGCAGCGGATGCGGTGATTCATCCCTTCACCCATATCGACGGGGAGCAGGCCGGTGCCAGCGTCGGCGCGGGCGCCCTGATCGGCCCCTTTGCCCGCCTGCGCCCCGGCGCCCAACTGGGGCAGGAGGTGCATATCGGCAACTTCGTCGAGGTGAAAAACTCCACCCTGGCCGCCGGGGCCAAGGCCAACCATCTGGCCTACCTGGGCGATGCCACCGTGGGCGAGCGCGTCAATTACGGCGCGGGCAGCATCACCGCCAACTACGACGGCGCGAACAAGCACCGCACGGTGATCGAGGCCGACGTGCATATCGGCAGCAACTGCGTGCTGGTGGCGCCGGTGACGATCGGCGCGGGCGGCACCGTCGGCGGCGGCTCGACCATCACCAAAAGCACGCCCGCGCAGTCTCTGGCCGTGGCACGGGGCAAGCAGATCGTGAAAGACAACTGGCACCGCCCGGCCAAGCAACCCAAGGCATAAACGCCATGACCGCCCTCCCCGCAGCGCAGGAACTGGCCCTGCTGCGCCAGCAGCACGAAGCTCTGCTGCGGGCCATCGCCCACGACCTGCCTGCGCCGCTGCGCCATATCCAGTCGTTTGCGCCCTTGCTGGTCGAATCGGTGCAGGCGCTGGCGGCTGCCGCACCCCACGCGCAGGAGGCGGCGGCCGATGCGCTGGAATTTGCCCAGTTCATGCAGCAGGGCGCCCAGCGCATGGGCCAGATGGTGCAGGCGCTGGCCGAACTGTCCCGCGCATCCCGCGCCACTCTGACCCCGCAGGCGGTGGACGCGGTGGCCTTGTGCCGGCAACTGCTGCCAACGCTGCTGCAGCAATACCCTCAGGCCGGAATCGACCTGCCCTCGCAGCCCGCCTGGCTGCAGGCCGATAGCCGGGCGCTGACCCAGGTGCTACAGCAATTGCTGGCCAACGCCTGCAAGTTTTCCGCCCCCGCGCCGCTGTTGCGCGTGCAGGCCGAACCCTTGGCGGCTGGCCGCTGGCGCCTGAGCGTGCAGGACAACGGTGTCGGCTTCGACCCGGCGCAGGCGGGGCAGCTCTTTCGGCCCTTTGCCCGCCTGCACCGCGAAAGCCAGTTCCCCGGCCTGGGCTGCGGGCTGGCCCTGGTACAGGTGCTGGCCATGCGCCACGGCGCCCAGGCCGGCATCACCGCCCAGCCGGGAGGCGGCTGCCGGGTGTCCCTGGACTGGCCGGGCGCCGACGCATAGCAGACTGCCAGACTCTGGCTTGTCGGAACTGTCTTGCGCAGGCGCTACAGTGCAGGTTGCTCTTGCTGAACTAAGGCCGTTTTTTTATGGACAAGCATTACCTGACCCCCCTGTTTGCCCCGCAATCCATCATCGTGCTGGCCGGGGACACCGATGCCCCCGACACCCTCACGCCCTACGGCCAGGCGCTGCACCAGATGCTGCGGGCCCAGCGCTTTACCGGGACGCTGACGTTCATCAACACCAAGATCACCGGCACCCTGGAAGACCTGGCCCAGGCCAAGGCCGATCTGGTTGTGATCGCCCTGCCGGAGGATGAGCAGCTGGCCGCCCTGGAACTGGTCGGACGCATCCGCTGCAGCGCCGCCCTGATTCTGTCCAGCGGCGTGGATGCCAACCATGCCAACGCCTTGCGCCAGGCTGCCGAACACGCCGGCGTGCATTTGCTCGGCCCCAATTCCCTGGGCCTGCAGCGCCCCAGCCTGCACCTGAATGCCGGGGTGATGGGGCCGCTGGCGCAAGAGGGGTCGCTGGCGCTGGTCAGCCAGTCCGGCGCCCTGACCGCCTCCATCCTGGATTGGGCGGCGGGCAATGGCGTGGGGTTTTCGTCGGTCATTTCCCTCGGGCCGCATACCAGCCTGGAGCTGCCCGAGGCGCTGGACTTCCTGGCCAACGACGGACGCACGCAAAGCATCGTGGTCTACATGGAAGGCATCCAGGATGCCCGCAAATTCATGAGTGCCCTGCGCTCGGCCGCCATTGCCAAGCCCGTGGTCGTACTGAAGGCCGGGCGCAAGCCCGCCGGTTCGGCGGCGGCGCTGACGCACAGTGCCGCCATCGTCGGCAGCGACGACGTGTTCGATGCCGTGCTGCGCCGCGCGGGCGCCGTGCGGGTCAATTCCTTCGTCGATCTGTTTTCCGCCGCCAAATGCCTGGCCTCGCGCTACCGCCCGGTCAGCAAGCGGCTGGCGATCGTCGCCAACGGCGGCGGCCCCGGCGTGCTGGCCGCCGATTGGGTCAATGAACTGCACCTGGAACTGGGCCGCCTGAACCCGGAAGCGGCCGCGCAACTGGCCCCGAAGCTGCCGCCCCTGGCAGCCTTGAGCGATTTGATCGACGTTTCCGAATCGGCCCAGCCCGAGCATTTCCAGCAAGCCATCGAAGCCGCGCTGAACGACCCGCAGGTCGGCGGGGTGCTGGTCATCTTCTCGCCGCGCATCGGCGTGGACGGCACCGCCGTGGCCCAGGCCGTGGCCGAAGCCAAGCGCCGCGCCGCCAAGCCGCTGCTGACCTGCTGGATGGGCGACGCCACGGTAGGTGCCGCCCGCGAAGTGCTGCGCAAAGCCCTCATCCCCACCTTCCGCACCCCCGAAGCGGCGGTGGGCGCCTTTGGCAACATTGCCAACTTCACGCAGAACCAGCAACTGCTGCAGCAAACCCCGCCGCCGCTGACCGCCTTGGCCAAACCCGATATCGCCGGTGCCCGGCTGGTGATCGAAAGCGTGCTGGCCGAGCGCCGCCAGGTCCTCACCGAGATGGAATCCAAGACGCTGCTGGCGGCCTTCCACATCCCGGTCACGCGCACCCTGCTGGCCCGCAACGCCCACGAGGCGATGATGATCGCCACCCAGCAGGGCTTTCCGGTGGCGCTGAAGATCGACTCGCCGGACATCGCGCACAAATCCGACGTGGGCGGCGTGGCGCTGAACCTGCACAACGGCGAAGCGGTGCGCAACGCCTTCAACGACATGATGCAGCGCGTCAAGCGCATCAAGCCCGACGCCCGCATCAACGGCATCACCGTCCAGAACATGGCGCGTTCGCGCCGGGGGCGGGAGATCTACATCGGCCTGGTCAGCGACGACCCGTTCGGCCCCGTCATCACCTTTGGCGCGGGCGGCACCATGATCGAGCTGATCGACGACCGCGCCATGGAGCT
>JAHRXD010000115.1 GCA_019104825.1 Comamonas sp. | reverse complement strand
GATGAAGTTTTACTTCATGGAAATGAACACCCGCCTGCAGGTGGAGCACCCCGTGACCGAAGCCATCACTGGCGAAGACCTGGTGGAGTGGCAGCTGCGCGTGGCCGCCGGTCAGCCCCTGCCCAAGCGGCAGGACGAGCTGCGCATCATCGGCCACGCCATCGAGGCCCGCATCTGCGCCGAAAACCCCGACAACCAGTTCCTGCCCGCCACCGGCACCCTGCACACCTACCGCAAGCCCGCGCACAGCGCCTTTGCCCGCAGCGACATTCGCTTTGACGACGGTGTGCGCGAGGGCGATGCCATCAGCCCCTTCTACGACAGCATGATCGCCAAGCTCATCGTCCACGGCGATGACCGCGAACAGGCCCTGGCCCGGCTGGATGCCGCGCTGGCGCAGACGCACATCGTCGGCCTCGCCACCAACGTGCAGTTCCTGCGCTACGTGCTGGCCAGCAGCGCCTTTGCCCGGGCGCAACTGGACACCGCCCTGATCGAGCGCGAACGCGACGTGCTGTTCCATCAGGACAAGATCGGCCTGGAACTGGCTGTGGCCGCCGCCGTGGCGCAGACCGTCCTGGCCGAGCAGGGCCAGCAGAATGCCGACCCGTTCAGCCGCACCGACGGTTTTCACTCCCACGGCGCAGCCACCCGCCGCATCGACCTGCAATACCAGGGCGAGCCGGTGGCCGCCACCCTGCGCTACGAGCGCGACGGCCTGCAACTGCAAGTGGGCGCGGGCGCTTTCCAGCCCCTGGCGGCCACGCTCAACGGCGACGGCAGCATGGACCTGCGCTACGGCAGCCTGCGCGAGCGCGTCTTCGACTATGCCCTGGGCGAAACCGAATACCTGTTCACCCGCCGGGGCGCCACCCAGATCACCGAGCTGAACGTGCTGGCCCACGCTGGTCAAAGCGGCGGCGAAGGCGGGCGCCTGACCGCCCCCATGCCCGGCAAGGTGGTGTCCTTCGCCGTCAAGGCGGGCGACAAGGTGACCAAGGGCCAGCCCCTGGCCGTGATGGAAGCCATGAAGATGGAACACACCGTGGCCGCCCCCGCCGATGGCGAGGTGCTGGAGCTGCTCTTTGCCCCCGGCGACCAGGTGACCGAGGGCGACGAATTGCTGAGTTTGAAAACGGCCTGATCCCCGGTGCAAAAGCGACGAAAGGACACCCCATGAACTACCCCAGCCAAGTGCGCATCATCGATGTCGGCCCGCGTGACGGACTGCAAAACGAAAAGCAGCCCGTGCCTGCCGCCGTCAAGGTGGAACTGGTACAGCGCCTGCAGGAAGCCGGGCTGAAAGAGATCGAAGTCACCAGCTTCGTCAGCCCCAAGTGGGTGCCGCAGATGGCCGACAACGCCGAGGTCATGGCCGGCATCGAGCGCCGCGCCGATGTGCGCTATTCGGTACTGACGCCCAACCTGAAAGGCTTCGAGGCCGCCGTTGCCACCCGCCCCGATGAAATCGTGGTGTTCGGCGCGGCCAGCGAAGCCTTCAGCCAGAAAAACATCAATTGCAGCATTGCCGAAAGCATCGAGCGCTTTGCCCCCGTGGTGGAAGCGGCCCTGGCCGCCGGCATTGCCGTGCGCGGGGCCATGAGCTGCACCGTGGGCTGCCCGTACGAGGGCGACATCGCCCCCCAGCAGGTGGCCTATCTGGCCGGACTGATGAAGGGCATCGGCGTGCAGCGCGTGGACGTGGCCGACACCATCGGCGTGGGCACCCCGCTGGCGGTGCGCCGCGCCATCGAGGCGGCGCTCACGCACTACGACATCGACCACGTCAGCGGCCACTTCCACGATACCTACGGGCAGGCGCTGTCCAACACCCTGGCGGCAGTGTCCATGGGGGTGTGGAATTTCCAGTCGTCGGTGTCCGGCCTGGGCGGCTGCCCGTATGCCAAGGGGGCGATGGGCAATGTGGCCACCGAGGACGTGGTGTTCATGCTCAACGGCATGGGCATCGATACCGGGATTGCGCTGGACAAGCTCATCGACGCCGGTCAGTTCATCAGCGAACACCTGGGCCGCCCCAACGGCTCGCGCGTGGCGCGGGCAGTGCTGGCCAAACGAACGGGGTGAACGCCGTACCGGGCCGGTTGGATATTCTTTTTGAGCGGAGACAGTTACGCTTAACGTAGAACAATAATTGTCGCGTATGTAACAGATAGAAGCCAGGGAGAACATCGATGCAGGCTTTCCGCTCCTTATCACTGCGTGCCCAGATGCTGTGGATGCTGGTGGGTGTCGTGGTGGCCGGCCTGGGGCTGACCCTGGCCGTTCTGATGCAGCAGACGGCCCAGCTGGAAGAAACAGCGGCGCTGCGTTACGCCCAGACGCTGGCCGAGCGCAACGGCGATGCTGCGGCCCAGGGGCTGCGCCAGGCATTCACGACGGCGCAGACCCTGGCTTCGGCCCTGCACTCGCTGCAGCAGACAAACATGGAGGGCGCCGACAAGCGCAGCCTGGGGATGGCGATTCTGGGTGCGGTGCTGGCGCAGAACCCGCAGCTCAATGGCACATGGACGGGCTGGGAGCCGGATGCCTTCGACCATGACGATGCGGCTTTTGCCGACACCGCGCACCACGATGGCACCGGGCGGTTCGTGCCCTACTTCTCCCGCAATGGCGCCAACGGCAGCACCGTTCAGGATGTGCTGGAGGATTACGAGCAGGCCGGCACGGGCGACTATTACCTCAAGGCCCGCGCCAGCCGGGCCAGTACGCTGGTGGAGCCGTACGTCTACGAATTCCAGGGCCGGCAGTTGATGATGACCTCGCTGGCCGTCCCCATCGTGCAGGACGGGCAGTTCCTGGGCGTGGCGGGGACCGACCTCAGTCTGGCCGACTTGCAGCAGCAGGTGCAGGCCATCCGGCTGTACGACAGCGGGTATGCCAGCTTCTTCTCGCAGACCGGCACCTATGTGGGCGACCGCGATGCCGACCGGGTCGGCAAGAAGCCCGATGCCGCGGCCCTGGGCATGGATGCGGCAGAGTTTGCCGCCCAGCAGCAGGCGCTCAGGGACGGCACGCCCTACGTGGCCCAGATCGAAGACCCCCGGCTGGGCATGGCCGCCATGTATGTGCAGGTGCCCATCCGTTTCGAGGGCCTCGGTACCACCTGGGCCCTGGCTGCCGTGGTGCCGACGCAGGAAGTGCTGAAGGATTTGCGCTCCCTGCAATGGCTGGCGCTGGGCCTGGCCCTGGTCAGCATCGCCATCACCTGCGTGGTGCTGGCCTGGGGGCTGGAGCGTCTGGTGCTGCGCCCCCTGGGCGGGGAGCCCAGGGAAGCGGTGGCGCTGGCCCAGCGGGTGGCGGCTGGGGACTTGAGCCAGGCCATTGCCGTGCGGGCGGGCGACAGCTTCAGCCTGATGTACCACCTGCAGCACATGCAGGAAGGCTTGCAGCGCGTCGTCCGGCAGGTGCGCGAAGGGGCGCACGGCGTGGCCACGGCCAGCGCGGAAATCGCCCTGGGCAACCAGGACTTGTCGGGCCGCACGGAATCGCAGGCCAGCGCCCTGGAGCAGACCGCCGCGTCCATGGAAGAAGTCGGCAGCACCGTGCAGCACAACGCCGACAACGCCCGCCAGGCCAGCAGCCTGGCCCAGGAAGCCGCCAATGTGGCCGGCCAGGGCGGTGCCGCCGTGGCCCAGGTGGTCGCGGCGATGCACGACATCCGCGCCAGCAGCGGCCGCATTGCCGACATCATTGCCGTGATCGACGGCATTGCCTTCCAGACCAACATCCTGGCCCTGAACGCTGCCGTGGAGGCCGCCCGTGCGGGCGAGCAGGGCCGGGGCTTTGCCGTGGTGGCCAGCGAAGTGCGCAGTCTGGCCGGGCGCAGCGCCGAAGCCGCCAAGGAAATCCGCGGCCTGATCGGGACGAGCGTGGCGCAGGTGGCCCAGGGCGTCAGCCAGGTCGATACCGCCAAGGCGACCATCGAGCAGGTGGTGCAGGCAATCGAGCGGGCCAATGGCCTGGTGCGCGAAATCAGCAATGCCAGCCAGGAGCAAAGCAGTGGCATTGCCCAGGTCGGGGAAGCGGTGGCGCAGATGGACCATGCCACCCAGCAGAACGCCGCGCTGGTCGAGGAGATGGCTGCCGCCGCCTCCGGCCTGCGCCAGCAGGCCGACGGACTGGTGCAGACGGTGGCCGTCTTCCAGCTGGCCGAGGGCGACACACGCCCTGCGGCCGGATTGCTTCACTGAATCCGGGGAACCCCCAACCCGGGCGCCACGGCCCTGCAAGCGTGGCGCAAGGCTGACCCGGTTGAATCATGCGCACCATGCCCAATGCCTTCAATTTCAACGCCTCGCCATTTGACTGTTTGTCCACCGACGAGCAGTCCCTGGTGCGCAGCAATGTCGATATTGCCTACTTCCAGCCCGATGCCGTGGTGCTGGACATGGGGGCGGCGCCGACGCATCTGTTCGTCATCATCAAGGGCTACGTCACCCAGATGGAGGGCGACGAAGTGCAGGCCACCTACGGCCCGGACGACTGCTTCGATGGTCGCAGCCTGATCGCCGGGCGGGCCAGCAGCCGTTTCATCGCTGCGGAGGAAGTGCTGGTCTACCAGCTGGCCCGTGCCACGGTGCAGGAACTGATTGCCCGCAACGCCACCTTCGGCGCCCTGCTGTTTTCCGACCTGGGGCACAAATTGAGCGCCCTGGCCCAGCGGGCCGAGGAGCATGAAACCCAGTCGCTGCTGCTGGCGCGGGTCGATCAGGCGTTTCTGCGCCCGGCGCACACCGTCCCGGCCAGCGCCAGCATCGTGCAGGTGGCGCAGGTGTTCAAGGCGCAGCGCACCACCAGCGTGCTGGTGGAAGATGCCGCACGCGGCGCCGACGCCCTGGGCATCTTCACCGCCACCTCGCTGCAGCACGCCATTCTGGATGGCCGCCCGCTGGATGTGCTGCCCGTCGGGGCGCTGGCCACCTACCCGGTGGTCACGGTGCAGGCCAGCGACACCATCGGCGACGCCATGGCCGTGCTGCTGCGTTCGCGGGTGCATCGCCTGGTGGTGGTGGACGAGGCGGGCCGGGTGCAGGGGCTGCTGCGGGCGCTGGATCTGTTCAGCTTTGTCGCCAACCAGTCGCACCTGGTGGGCGTGCAGATCGAGCAGGCGCACAGCCTGGACGACCTGCAACACGCCGCTGCCCTGATTACCCAGCTCATCGCCGCCCTGCACCGGGGCGGGATGCGCATCGGCCTGATGACGCGGCTGGTGCAGCAGCTCAACACCCGCCTGTTCGAGCGTGCCTGGGAGATGATCGCTCCCGCCGACCTGCTGGCCAACAGCTGTCTGTTCGTCATGGGCAGCGAAGGCCGGGGCGAGCAGCTTTTGAAAACCGACCAGGACAACGGCCTGCTGCTGCGCGACGGCTACACGCCGCCGGACGATCTGGCCGCCATCTGCCAGCAGTTTTCCGACGCGCTGGCCGCTTTCGGCTACCCCGAATGCCCGGGCCGCATCATGCTGAACAACCCGGCCTGGCGCGGCACGGTGGCCGAGTTCTCCCAGCGGGTGCGGCGCTGGCTGCTCATGCCCGAGGGCGACGATCTGATGAACCTGGGCATCTTCCTCGACGCCCACGCCGTGGCCGGCGACGCCAGCCTGCTGACCAGGGTGCGCGACAGCCTGCGTGAAATGACGGTGGAAAGCGATGTGCAGGTGGCCCGCTTTGCCGCTGCGGTGGACGCCTTCGGCACCCCGGCGAGCTGGTGGGGCCGCCTGATCGGGCGCGACGATGCACAGCAGATCAATCTGAAAAAGGCCGGGCTGTTTCCCATCGTCCACGGCGTGCGCAGCCTGGCGCTGGCCCAGGGCATTGCCGCTGCCAGCACTGCCGAGCGCCTGGACGCCCTGGTGGCCCAGCAGGTGCTGGATGCCACACTCGGCCAGGAACTGCTGGAGAGCCTGCACTTTCTCATGCGCCTGCGCCTGCAGGCCGGGCTGGACGAATGGACGCTCAACCGCCCCATCACCGGCAAGGTCGACCCCATGAAACTCAGCAGCCTGGAGCGCGACCTGCTCAAGGACACCCTGGCCGTGGTCAAGCGCTTCAAGGCCGTGCTGCACCAGCGCCTGCGGCTGGACCTGGTATGAACTGGGGGCAGGCCCGTTGGGCGCAATGGCGCCGCCAGTGGCTGCTGCGCCGTCTGGCCGCGCCGGAATTCGCCTTCCTGCTGGCACCGCCGCCGCCCGGCGAATGGGTGGCGCTGGACTGCGAAACCACCGGGCTGAACACCCGCAGCGACCAGATCATCTCCGTCGGCGCGGTACGCATCGTCGGCGACCGCATCCTCACCAGCCAGCGGCTGGAGCTGCTCATCCGTCCCGATAAAACCGTCAGCGCCGACAGTGTGCGCGTACACCGTCTGCGCCAGCAGGACTTGCAGGACGGCCTGCCGCTGGACGCTGCCATGCGCCAGTTGCTGCACTTCATCGGCAGCCGCCCCCTGGTCGGCTATTACCTCGAATTTGACGTCGCCATGCTCAACCGCGCCGTCGCCCCCATCCTCGGCATGGGTCTGCCGCAGCGACGCATCGAAGTCTCGGCCCTCTACCATGACTACAAATTCCGCCAGTTGCCGCCGCACCACCAGCAGGGCAATGTGGACATCGACCTGCGCTTCACCACCCTGCTGGCCGATCTGGGCCTGCCCCAGCGCGAGGCGCACGACGCCCTGAACGACGCCGTCATGGCCGCCATGGCTTTCGTCAAGCTGCGGCACCTGGTGCCGGATGCGGGTTAATCAATAAAAGTAGCTTGTTCCGCAGATGAATAAACAACTTCATGGTTATTTATATCTGAAATCGTTTAATTACCAGCGGTAGAAGCTATTATTTTTTATACACCCGGCCCTGAGCGCGTGTTGTAAAAGGGCCATCGACAACGCAGCAGAAAGGGCACAGCACATGCGGACACAGGTCGGATTCTGGAAAGTGGTGGCAGGCGCAGCCGGCCTGGTGGCCCTGGTACTGCTGGGTGCGGGCCTGTTGTGGCATGAGACGCAGACCCTGCCCTGGCCGCCCCGGATCGTGCTGCTGGCCCTCGCCGCCGTGGCCGGCACTGCCGCTGCCGTAGCCGCCTGGCAGCGGCTGGTGGAGCGCCCCCGCCGCGAACTGGCCCGCCTGGCCGAACAGGTGCGCGTGGCCTGCACCCTGGAGCAGGCGCCCGCCCTGCACGCCCGCAGCCGCGCCGCCCAGGCGCTGGCGCAGGAGGTGCAGACCCTGGCGGTTCAGCGCGACAGCCTGCGCCGTGACATGGCCTGCCAGGTGCAGCAGGCCAGCGCCCGCGTGCAGCAGGAAAAAGACCGGCTGGCCGCCCTGATTGCCGAGTTGGAGCAGTGCGTGCTGGTGTGCAACCTGGATGGCCGCATCCTGCTGTACAACCACCTGGCCCGCAAGGCGCTGGGCGCGGCCCAGAACGGCGGCGTGGTGGGGATTGGCCGCTCCGTCTACGGCCTGCTCGACCGCGGGCTGATGCACCACGCCCTGCACACCATCCGCCAGCGCCTGGCACGCGGGGCCGGACGGGCGGCCACGCAATTCGTCACCTACACGCCCTCCGGCCAATGGCTGCGCGTGCAGATGACGCCGGTGCTGGCCCACCAGGACGAAGCGCAGGCGCAGCTCTCCGGCTTCGTGCTGCTGCTGGAAGACGTCACGCACAGCTTTGCCCTGGAGCGCGAGCGTGACAGCGTGCTGCACAGCCTGACCGAAGGCAACCGCGCCAGCCTGGCCGCCATGCACACGGCCCTGCACACACTGGGCCAGCAGGAAGGGCAGGAGCGTCTGCGCGAACAGTTCCTGCACGTGGTGCAGGAGGAAATGGCCCGGATCAGCCAGCGCATCGACGCCCTGGCCAGCCGCGCGGCAGATGCCCTGCAAGCGCGTTGGCCGTTGCAGGAAATGCTGGGCCAGGAGTTTCTGGCCGCAGCCCAGCAGCATTTGCAGACCCGGCTGCCATGCCCCATCGTCGCCGACCCTGTCGATCCTGCCCAGGGCGACATCTGGCTGCGCCTGGACAGCTATTCCCTGCTGCAAGCCTTGCTGTACCTGGGCCAGCGCCTGGTCGATGAATTTGGCGTGCGCAGCCTGCAATTGCGCCTGCAAACCTGCGCGGGCGAGCGCGTCCACCTCGATCTGGTGTGGACGGGGCATGCCATGAGTACCGAAACCGTCATGAGCTGGGAGATGGACCCCATGGCCGTAGGCAGCGGCCACAGCACCTGGTCGGTGCGCGAAGTGGTGGCCCGCCACCGGGGGCAGATGTGGTTCGAGCGCGAACGGGTGCGCCATGCGGCGTTTTTCCGCTTTGCCCTGCCGCTGGAGCCAGCGCAGGACAGCGCCGAGGAAGCTGCCCACACGATCCCCAGCCGCCCCGAGTTTTACGACTTCGACCTGTTCCAGCATGAAGAATCCGACAGCGCCTGGGACGAGCGCCCCCTGAACACGCTGCGCTACACCGTGTTCGATACCGAAACCACGGGGCTGAACCCTTCCGGGGGCGACGAGATTTTGCAGATCGGCGCTGTGCGCATCGTCAATGGCAAGCTGTTGGGGCAGGAGAGCTTCGACCAGCTCGTGAACCCCGGGCGCAACATTCCCGAGGCGGGCATCCCCATCCACGGCATTACGCCGGACATGGTGGCGGGCCAGCCCCGCATTGAAGCCGTGCTGCCCACCTTCCACCGCTTTGCCGAAGACAGCGTGCTGGTCGCCCACAACGCGGCATTCGACATGAAGTTTCTGCAACTGCTGGAGCGCCGCACCGGCCTGGCATTTCGCCAGCCTGTGCTGGACACCCTGCTGCTGTCCGCCGTGGTGCATCCGCACCAGGAATCGCACCGGCTGGAGGCCCTGGCCGAGCGCTTCGGCGTCCCCGTGCTGGGGCGGCACACCGCGCTGGGCGATGCTATGGTGACGGCGGAGGTATGGCTGCACCTGCTGGGACAATTGCAGGCAATGGGCATCCACACCCTGGGCCAGGCCCGCGAAGCGGCACAGAAAACCTATTACGCCCGTTTGAAATACTGATGGCCGATTTGCTTAGAACGTGTTTACGATCTCCGCGCGGGTGTGCAGTCGCGGCCTCGGGCGTTCTGCGTCGTTGCAAATCCTCGCGATAGCTCCGGCTATCGCTGCGGTTTGCGCCTAGCAGCCCATCCCGATCCGCATCCCGCACCCCTTCGCGCCGAGATCGTAAACACGTTCTTACCGGCTGATGGGATAGCGCTTGGCCAGCACCGCCTGCTGTGTCTGAATCACCTTGAAGGCCTGCTTGAGCTGGGTGCGCTCGAAACGTGACAGGCTGGTCAGCGGCAGGTAGTTGTCCGGCGCTCGCCCGGCATCGGTCTGGCGGGCCTGGTGCGCCAGACGCTGGGCGGCGATGAAACTGAGCGCATCGCTTAAATCCTGAACCGCATCCAGGCTGACCTCGCCGCCCACCAAGGCGCCGGCCTGCGCCAGGCGCTCCTGGGTATTGACCGCTTCCAGGCCTGCCGCCAGGGCGTAAATGCGGGCCAGGTCCACCACCGGGGCAATGGCGCTGTGCTTGAGATCGATACAGCCGGCGTGCGCCGCATCGCGCAGCACACGGATGCCGCCCAGCCAGTTGAGCGGCGGGCGCTGCGTCAGCGCATTGCCCACCATATGGCCCAGAAACAGCTCGCTGCGCTGGGCACGGTGCAGCTCTTCCTGGCGCAACCGCGTCAAAAGCGGCGTGTGCCCGGCCACGGCCCGCAGGTCGAAAAACACGGTACTGAGCATCAAGGCCATCGGCTCTGGCTCATCAATCCACCGGCGAAAGTAGCGCCGCCACTGTTCCAGGGGCTGACGCCACTGCCCGTTCATCGCCATGATGTTGCCAGGGCAGTGGACGTAGCCACAGGCGTTCAGCCCGTCGCAGACAAAGCGGGCCAATGCCTCGAAGTAAGCGCCGTGCGCTGCCGGGTCGTAGGCATCGTCCAGCAGCAGGGCGTTGTCCTGGTCGGTACGGGCGGTTTGTTCCATCCGTGCCTGGGAGCCTGCCGCCACCCATACCCAGGGCACCGGGGCGCTGCCCAGCGCGTCTTGGGCCAGGGCAATCAGGCGGATGGTCACGGCATCCGTCACGGTGGTGATGATGCGCCCCACCCCCTGCGCCCCGGCACCGCCGCGCACCAGTGCCTGCTGGATGGCGGGCACCTGGGCGCTCAGTTGGGCCAGGGCGGCAATATCCGGCGCTTTGCGGATACCGCGTGCCAACTGCACGGCGCTGGGGCTTTGGCGCTCACCGATGTCCCGGGGGGTGACGATGCCCAGCACCCGCTCTTTGTCCACCACCGGCACGTGGTGGATGTTGTGCCGGGCCATCAGCGCCAGGGCATCCAGCGCACTGGCCTGGGGCGGCAGGCAAAGCAAATCGGTGCTGGCAATGTGCTGTAACGGCAGGGCGGGCGAAAGGCCCTGCGCCACCACGCGGTTGCGCAAGTCGCGGTCGGTGACGATGCCGTGCAGACGCAGCCCCTGCATCAGCAGCACCGAGGACACACCAGCCTCGCGCATGGCCTGGGCGCCCATCTGGATGGAAGCGTCGGGCGGCAAGCTCAAGGGCGCACGGGCAATCAGCGTCGATAGGGGGGTACTGAGCAGCCCCGTGGTGTCGGTGGCGAGGCTGGGAGCGGCAAGGGCGGAAGTGGGCATCGGATTTTCCAGGCTGGCACGGTGTTGTCTTGGGAATTCTTGCTTTTCAGGGGGTGCCCTTTGCACTGGAACATAGAAAAAATATAAGTCAAGATGCCAGGGGGCGGTTGCTATCCTCCCGCCTTTGTCTTTTGCACGACACAGGAGCAGATGGATGGAGCGGCCACAGCCAATCGCGGACACACCTTGCCCAGTGGAGCAAAGCATTCTTACCGCCAGCGATGGCAGCAAGCTGGCCGTCCGGGACTGGCCGTTGGCGCAGGCCGCACGCGCCACCGTGGCCCGGGCGGCGGATTGGACGGTGCCCACCCTGCTGCTGTGGGCCGGGGATGACCGCTTCGTCAGTCCCGCAGGCAGCCGCGCCTTTGCAGCCGCTGCGCCTGCCTGCGTCCAGGCGCAGTGTTTCGATACGCTGTACCACGAGCTTTTCAATGAAAGCGCCGAACTGGCCGCCCCCGTCTTCGCCCGCCTGCGGCAGTGGCTGGACGGGCTGACGTGACGGTTTGAGGGGGCGGGCTTTGATAGTGCCGTATCAGTGTTATGGCGGTGATGCTTTGTGTGCTACGCTGTATGTACCACGTAACACATAAAGGTAACGACATGAGCGAAGCCACCTTTACATTCCGGGTCGATGAAGCCCTGAAAAACGACTTTGCGAGCGCCGCCAAGGCCCGCGACCGCACCGGTGCGCAGCTCCTGCGCGACTTCATGCGGCAGTTTGTGCAGAGCCAGCAGGACGCCGCAGCGCATGATCACTGGTTCCGCGAGCAAGTGCAGATCGGCATCGACGCAGCCAACGCAGGCGAGGTGCTATCCGCTGATGAAGTGGAAGCAGAGGCCGAGGCATGGCGGGCCGAAACACGCCGGAAGATTGCTGCATCGTGAAGCTGGTTTGGACACGGCCAGCAGCCGCCGACAGGCGGGAAATCCGCACCTACATCGCACAGGACAACCCGCCCGCTGCGCTGGCCCTTGATGCGCTGATTTCCGAGAAGGCCGCACGCCTGATCGACCATCCCCTGCTTGGGCGACCAGGCCGCGTAGCGGGCACGCGCGAGTTGGTGGCGCATCGCAATTACATCGTGGTCTATGACGTGACCGGCGACCTTGTGCGCATCCTGTGCGTGCTGCACGCCGCCCGCCAGTGGCCACCACAACAGGCATAGCCATGTCACGCTTCCAGCCCAGGCGCAGGGCCTGGCCTTCTGGAGCAGCCGTGTTGGCCACTCCAAAAACTACGGCATCTGGATAAGCAGTGCCAAGTCTATTTATCCGTTGCGCAATTTTTCGGCACGCTTTTTCTTGCCGGCCTCTGCCAGCATGGCAGCGTTGCCGTGCGCATGCCGCCCCAGAGCGAACGACAGGAACAGCTTGATCCACAGGGTCGAGCCAGCCAGGGCCACCCAGTCCTCGCGATCCAGCGCCTGAAAAACCAGCACGGATACCAGCACTCCCACCAGCACCACGCCACTCACCAGATTGATGATCATCTCGTAGGAGGCGTATTTCTCGGCATCAGGGGGGGGCATGCCCTTTTTCAGGGCCACTTCGGAAAAATCGCGCCGCACCAGAATGCGCCAGGCCCGGCGCAGCCAAATGAATGCCACCGGCACCAAGGCCAGCAAAAAGAACCAGTTCAGGATGTAGATACTCATATCGCGCCAATTGTGTCGTGATGCAGCCAGGCTGCAAAGCAAAGGTAAGAAAAAAAGCCCCGTCGGCCTTGCAGCCAACGGGGCCGTGGAAGCCGGGGGCATTACCGCCCACCGGCTGCTTAGTTCAGCACATCATCAGTGCGCGACAGCACCGCCCGCGCCCTTGGGCACGCGCACCGACTCGACCAGCTCCTGGATGTGGGTCGGCACCGGCTTGGTGGCCCGGCTCACCAGGAAGGCCACCGTGAAGTTCACGATCGCACCCACGGTACCGAAGGCTTCGGGGGTGATACCGAAGAAGCTGTTGGCTCCACCGATCAGATCGATGTACTCCGTGCCCTTGATGAAGAGCAGGCCCTTGTGTGCGAACACATAGAACAGGGTCACGAACAGGCCTGCCAGCATGCCGGCGGTGGCGCCCTTGTCGTTGATGCTCTTGCTGAAGATACCCATCATGATGGCCGGGAAGATGGTCGAGGCCGCAACACCGAAGGCCAAAGCCACCGTACCGGCCGCGAAGCCCGGCGGGTTCAGCCCCAGCCAGCCTGCCACCACGATGGCGCCCGCCATGGAAACCTTGCCAGCCAGCAGCTCACCCTTTTCGCTGATGTTCGGGTTGATGGAACCCTTGATCAGGTCGTGCGAGATAGCGGCAGAGATCGCCAGCAGCAGACCGGCAGCGGTAGACAGCGCAGCAGCCAGACCACCGGCAGCCACCAGGGCAATCACCCAGTTGGGCAGACGCGCGATTTCAGGGTTGGCCAGCACGATGATGTCAGCGTTCACCGACAGTTCGTTGCCCTTCCAGCCTGCGGCCTCGATCTTGCCCTTGACATCTGCGTTGGCAGTCTTGTCGTTGTAGAACTGGATGCGGCCATCGCCGTTCTTGTCCTCAAACTTCAGCAGACCAGTCTGCTCCCAACGCTTCATCCATTCGGGACGGTCTTCGTACTTCAGGCTGGCGTCAGGCGCGAACAGGTCGGCATTGGCCTTGACCACGTCGGGCTTAACAACCATCTGACCATCGGGGCCACTGCCCAGGCCCACGGCGGTGTTCACCGTGCCGATCAGGTTCAGGCGAGCCATGCCACCCACAGCGGGTGCCGTGGTGTACAGCAGCGCGATGAACACCAACGCCCAGCCCGCCGACATGCGGGCATCGGACACCTTGGGCACGGTGAAGAAGCGCACGATCACGTGGGGCAGACCGGCGGTACCGATCATCAGCGACAGCGTGTAGCAGAACATGTTGAGCATCGAACCAGCAGAGGCGGTCGTGTACTCGGCAAATCCCAGGTCATGCACCACTTGGTCGAGCTTGGCCAGCAGCGATACGTCGGTGCCTGCCAGGTCAGAGCCCAGGCCCAATTGCGGCAGGAAGTTGCCGGTCAGGTTCAGCGAGATGAAGAAGGTCGGCACCAGGTAGGCCAGGATCAGCACGATGTACTGTGCCACCTGGGTGTAGGTGATGCCCTTCATGCCGCCGAACACGGCGTATGCGAACACGATGGCCATGCCCAGGTAGATGCCCATATCGCTGGACACACCCAGGAAGCGCGAGAAGGTCACGCCCACGCCGGTCATCTGGCCGATGATGTAGGTGGTGGATGCCACCAGCAAGCAAATCACAGCCGTCGTCCGGGCGGTCTGCGAGTAGTAGCGGTCACCAATGAACTGGGGCACGGTGAACTTGCCGAACTTGCGCAGGTACGGCGCCAACAGGCAGGCCAGCAGCACGTAGCCGCCCGTCCAGCCCATCAGGAACACGGCGCCGCCGTAGCCCATGTTGGCAATCAGGCCCGCCATCGAGATGAACGAAGCAGCCGACATCCAGTCGGCCGCCGTGGCCATGCCGTTGGTAATCGGATGCACGCCGCCGCCAGCAACGTAAAACTCAGAGGTGCTGCCGGCACGCGCCCAGAAGGCAATGCCCAGGTAGAGCGCGAACGACGCGCCCACCACGAGGTAGGTCAGGGTTTGAAGTTCCATGATTCAGGTGTCCTCTCGATCAGTCTTCGTGCATGTCGAACTTGCGGTCGATCTGCGCCATCTGACGTGCGTACCAGAAGATCAGCACGATGAATATGTAAATCGAACCCTGGTGAGCAAACCAGAAACCGAGCGGATAGCCACCTAGGTGGATACTGTTGAGTGCCCCTGCAAACAGGATGCCGGCGCCATAGGACACGATGAACCAGATGACTAGCACCTTGGTTAGCAGTCCCAGCGTCGCGGACCAGTAGGCCCGAGCGTTGCTGTCGTCTTTCATGTGTGATGTCTCCTCGTAATAATTGCGAACAAAGCAGCTTTGACTGCTACGCTTTTTCATGCAACCGCCCGTCTTTACCGGGTGTTTCCTGTGCGGGTTTGGGCATTGCAGAGGCCACTTTGTTGGCACTTCCTTGCGGGAAAATTACAGCGATAGCCCGTTTTAGGGAAAGCACCTAACAAAAAAATTTGGTGTTTTGCCCCCCCAATTGCCGTGCAAAAAAAGGCTTTGAACGCGTGCCAGGGCATGCATCGCGCATAAAAAAACCGGGCCAAAAGCCCGGTTTTGCTTTGCCCTTCCAGCCCAGGCGCTGGGCCTGGTCGGAAGGGGGTGCCTTGGAAAGTGGCTGCTTAGTGGCTCGAAGCCCCCGAAGCACCCAGGCCCGTCTCCGAACGGATTTGCTGGGCCGGGAAGGCCGCGCGATCGACCTTGGCGCGTTCGCTGCTGTCGGTGATGGAGAAGAACCACACACCGATGAAGCCGATCGTCATGGAGAACAGCGCGGGCGAGGAGTAGGGGAACAGTGCCGAACCGGCCGGGTTGCCCAGGGTCGCTTCCCACACCGAGGGCGACACGATGGTCAGGCCCACCGAGGAGATCAGGCCCAGGAAGCCGCCGATCACCGCACCGCGGGTGGTGCAGTTCTTCCACAGGATGGACATGATCAGTGCCGGGAAGTTGGCCGAAGCGGCAATGGCGAAGGCCAGCGACACCATGAAGGCCACGTTCTGACGCTCGAAGGCAATGCCCAGAATCACCGCCACCACACCCAGGGTCAGGGTGGTGATGCGCGAGATTTTCAGCTCCGAGGCGCTGTCGGCCTTGCCGTCCTTCAGTACGGTGGCGTACAGGTCGTGCGACACGGCCGATGCACCCGACAGGGTCAGGCCGGCCACCACGGCCAGGATGGTGGCGAAGGCCACGGCCGAGATGAAGCCGTAGAACACGTCGCCGCCCACGGTCTTGGCCACCAGCACCGCCGCCATGTTGGCCGTGCCTGCGCCGCCCAGAATCACGCCCTTGGCGGTATCGGCCATTTCGGGGTTGGTCAGCACCAGGGTGATCGCGCCGAACCCGATGATGAAGATCAGGATGTAGAAGTAGCCGATCCAGACCGAAGCCCAGCCCACCGATTTACGGGCTTCTTTTGCGTTCGGCACGGTGAAGAAGCGCATCAGGATGTGGGGCAGGCCAGCGGTACCGAACATCAGCGCCATGCCGAAGGAGATGGCAGAGATGGGGTCCTTGATGAAGCCGCCGGGGCCCATGATGGCCAGGCCGGCCTTAGCGGCTTCCTCGGGCGTCTTGCCGGAGTTGGCGGCGATCTCGGTGCGCACGCGCACGCCGTCGGCAAACAGCGCCTCGGGGCTGAAACCGTACTTGGACAGCACCATGAAGGCCATGAAGGTCACGCCCGACAGCAGCAGCACGGCCTTGATGATCTGCACCCAGGTCGTG
>JAHRXD010000111.1 GCA_019104825.1 Comamonas sp. | reverse complement strand
CCTGATGCTCCAGGTCTTCGCGCAGGCAGCCATCCAGCGTGGCGTAGTCGATCCAGGAATAGTCCTTGGTCACGCCGATGCGTTCGCAGAAGTTGCGGATGGCCGCTGGCGTGTAGCCCCGGCGGCGCAGGCCGACGATGGTGGGCATGCGCGGGTCGTCCCAGCCGCTGACGGTGCCGCTGTCGACCAGGTGCTTCAGCTTGCGCTTGCTGGTGATGACGTAGGTCAGGTTCAGGCGCGAGAACTCGTACTGGCGCGGCTGCGGCGTGGCGATCAGGCCGCCTTCGCGCAGGTGGTCGAGCAGCCAGTCGTAGAACGGGCGCTGGTCTTCGAACTCCAGCGTGCAGATGCTGTGGGTGATGTGTTCCAGCGCGTCCTCGATGGGGTGGGCGAAGGTGTACATGGGGTAGATGCACCAGGCATCGCCCGTGTTGTGGTGCGTGGCGCGGCGGATGCGGTAAATGGCCGGGTCGCGCAGGTTGATGTTGGGCGCGGCCATGTCGATCTTGGCCCGCAGCACGGCGGCGCCGTCGGCCAGTTGGCCGTTCTTCATGTCGGCAAAGCGTTGCAGGTTGTCCGCCACGCTGCGGCTGCGGTAGGGGCTGTCCTTGCCGGGGGTGGTGAAGTCGCCCCGGTTGGCCCGCATGTCCTCGGCGGACTGCTCGTCCACATAGGCCAGCCCCTGTTCGATCAGGTAAACCGCCGCACGGTGCATGAAGTCGAAGTAGTTGCTGGCGAAATACAGGTGGCTGTGGCCGTCAGCGTCCTCCCAGTCGAAGCCCAGCCAGCGCACGGAATCCTTGATGCTTTCGACGTATTCCTGCTCCTCTTTTTCCGGGTTGGTGTCGTCAAAGCGCAGGTGGCAGATGCCGCCGTAGTCGCGTGCCAGGCCGAAGTTCAGGCAAATGCTCTTGGCGTGGCCCACGTGCAGGTAGCCGTTCGGCTCGGGCGGGAAGCGGGTGCGGATTTTGGCTGTGTCCACCGGGCCGGCGGCATGGTGGGCAGCATCGCCCGGCCCGCCGCCCCAGTGGCGGCCTGCGTGGGTGCCGCTGTCCAGGTGGTTTTCAATGATCTGGCGCAGGAAGTTGGTCGGCTTGGCGACCGCTTCTGGTGAATGGGGGGTGGTAGTGCTCATATGGCGCTGGATTGTAGGCGGCTGCTCCCGGCTTGGCCGGGCTGAGGTCGGATAATCGGCAGCTTTTGCCACCAGAAAGAACGCACGATGAGCAAGACGGTTTTTGTGCTGAACGGCCCCAATCTGAACCTGCTGGGCACGCGCGAGCCGCAGGTTTACGGGGCGCACACCCTGGCCGATGTGCAGCAGCTGTGCCAGGATGCCTGCACGCGCCACGGCCTGCAATTGCGCTTTCACCAAAGCAACCATGAAGGGCAGTTGCTCGACTGGATTCATGAAGCAGGCCGCCTGCACGCCCAGGGCGAACTGGCCGGGGTGATCCTGAATGCCGGGGCCTACACGCACACCAGCATTGCGCTGATGGACGCCGTCAAGGGCACGGGCGTGGCGCTGCTGGAGCTGCACATCAGCAACGTCTTTGCCCGCGAGGCATTCCGCCACCATTCCTACCTGTCGTCCGTGGCGCGGGCCGTGATGTGCGGTTTCGGCGTGCAGGGCTACGCCCTGGCGGTGGAGGCCGTGGCGCAGTGGTAGGGGCGGAGGACTTTTCCCCCCTGCCCTGGGACGGCCCTGCGCAGGATTACGCCGCCGTGGCCGCCGGCAAGGTCATTCCGCCCGAGGTGGCGCAGTGGCAGGCCAGGGCGCAGCGTGTCACTTTTGCCCATGCGGGCGGTGTGCTGGTGGCCCACCATTGGCCCGCAGCGCCTGCGCCCGGCCATCTGCACAGGGCGCCGGTGGTTTTGCTGCATGGCGGCAGCGGTAGCTGGACGCATTGGCTGCGCATGTTGGGGCCGCTGACGCAGGCCGGGCATGCCGTCTGGGCGCTGGATTTGCCGGGCTTTGGCAGTTCCGACCCGCTGCCCGATCAGCAGGATGCCGACGACATGCTGCCGCTGCTGGCCGCCAGCCTGCAACACTGGCTGCCGGGGCAGGCGGTGCAGATCATGGGCTTTTCGCTGGGCGGCATGACAGCGGCGCTGCTGGCGGCAGCGTATCCGGCCCTGGTGCGCCAGTTGGTGCTGGTCGGCCCGCCGGGGCTGGGGCTGCGGGACAAGCCCATCTACCGCCTCAAGGGCTGGCGGCATCTGGCCGACCCGGTCGAGCAATTGCGCTGCCACCGGTACAACTTGGGGGCGCTGATGCTGGCCGATGCCCGCCAGATCGACCGCGCCACCCTGGCCCTGCACACCGCCAACGTGCAGCGCGACCGTCTGCCGCGCCGCCGCCTGGCCAGCACCAACATCCTGCGCCAGACCCTGCCGCGCCTGGCCTGCCCGGTGCAGGCGGTGTATGGGCAGGAGGACGTGCTGTACCGTGGGCTGTGGCCGCAAGCGGCGGCGTGCTTCAACGGACGGCTGCAACTGATCGCCGGTGCCGGGCATTGGGTGCAGTACGAGCAGCCGGGGGCGTTTGCGGCCACAGTGCTGCCGATGCTTTTGTAAAAATAGCTGTTTCCGCTGGATATATAACGATTTTAAGGTGTTTTTATCCTGAAATCGTTTAAATTCCAGCGGAAGCGGCTATTGAAAATAAATCAGGAATAGTCTGCCAAAGGAATGCGCTGCCACCGCCCATCGGGCGTGATGCGCAGCACCTCGGCACGCGGGGCCGGGCCGTCGCAATGCCAGTCGGACAGCACGACGCGCGTTTTGCCATCGGGCAGCGCATGGTCGGCCGGGCGGTGCGTGTGGCCGTGAATCAGCGTGTGTGCCTGCGTTTGCGCCAGCCAGTGCTGGACGAGGGCGGCATCCGCATCGGCGTACTCTGCACCCGATTGCTTGCGCTGCTCGCTTTCGCTGCGCAGGTGGTGGGCCAGGGCGCGGCGCTCGGCCAGGGGGCGCTCCAGCAATTGCTGCTGCCACGCCGGGTTGCGGCTGATGGCGCGAAACTGCTGGTATTCGACATCGTCCAGGCACAGCGCATCGCCGTGCGAGAGCAGGATGCGCTGCGGCCCCCAGACGAACAGCGTCGGGTCGGCCAACCCCAGCATCGCGCCGGCGTGCAGAAAATCGGCCCCGGCCAGAAAGTCGCGGTTGCCCACCATGAAGTAGATGGGCCGCTGCTGGCTGGCCACGCGCAGGGTGGCGGCGCAGGCGGCCTCGAAGCTGCCGGGTTCCTGCAGGGCATCGTCGCCCACCCAGGCTTCCAGCAGATCGCCCAGGATGAAGATGGCGCTGGCGCGGCTGGCGTGCAGATAGCGCTGCCAGGCGGCCAGGGTCTGCGGTTCGCTGGCCTGCAAATGCAGGTCGGAAATACATTCGACCGCGCTCCAGCCGGGCGGCGCGGCCAACGTCTGGGCGGGCAGCACCGGCGCAGGCAGCGCGGTCGAAGGGGCAGCGGAAGGCAAGGTTTACAGCGCGACGGCTTTGTCGATCACCACGGTGTCGAACGGCACGTCGTCGTGGTAGCCCTTGCGCGTGGTGCGCACTTTCTTGATGCTATCGACCACGTCCTGGCCCTTGACCACCTTGCCGAACACGGCATAGCCCCAGCCTTGCGCGGTGGGCGAGGTGTGGTTCAGGAAGTCGTTGCCCACGGTGTTGATGAAGAACTGGGCGGTGGCGCTGTGCGGGTCGCCGGTGCGGGCCATGGCGATGGTGTAGGCGTCGTTCTTCAGGCCGTTCTTGGCTTCATTCTCGATGGGGGCCTGGGTGTCCTTTTGCTGCATGTCGGGGGTAAAGCCGCCGCCCTGGATCATGAAGTTCTTGATCACGCGGTGAAAGATGGTGCCGTTGTAGAAGCCGTCGTTCACGTAGGCCAGGAAGTTTTCCGTGGTCTTCGGCGCTTTTTCGGCATCCAGCTCCAGGGTGATGACGCCCTGGGTGGCTTCGTCGGCGACGTTGATGGTGATGTGCAGTTCGACTTGGGGATTGCTCATGAGACTCTTTCGTAAATCAAAACCAAGGGGGCGAGTGTGCCAGCACCGCAGGGGGCGCTGGCCACGCAGGGGCTTGCTCTTAAAGCAGGGTGGCGGAAATGATTTTCACCGGGGACAGGGGCACATCGTCGTACATGCCGCGCCGCCCAGTGGGTACGGCGCGGATTTTGTCCACCACCTCCTGGCCCTGCACCACCTGACCAAAAACGGCGTAGCCATGACCATCGGGGCGCGGCGCATCCAGGTTGGTGTTGTCGTTGACGTTGATGAAAAACTGCGCCGTGGCCGAGTTGGGGTCGGGCTTGCGGGCCATGGCGATGCTGTAGCGCACGTTTTTCAGGCCGTTGTTCGCTTCCAGCGGAATCGGGGCGCGGGTGGGCTTTTCCTGCAGGCTGGCGGTCATGCCGCCGCCCTGGATCATGAAGTTGCCGATGACGCGGTGAAAGACGGTGCCGTCATAGTGCTTGTCCTTGACGTATTGCAGGAAGTTCTTCACCGTGACCGGCGCCTTGGCTGTCTCCAGCTGCACCACGATGTCGCCCAGCGTGGTGCGCAGTTTGACTTGGGGCTGTGCGGGCGTCATTTGCGCCAGGGCGCTGCCGGCGGTCAGACAGGCGACCAGGGTCAGCATCAGGGTACGGCGGTGCAGCGGCATGGGGAAAACTCCTTTTTTGGGTTCAGGCCAAGGGCAGGGTCAAGGTTGCAGCAAGGGGGACAGGCCATCAATCTTGCGCTGCACGCCCGGCTGGGTGCCTTGCAGTTTGGTGGCCCGGGTGAAGGCCTGGTGCGCCAGGCGCAGGTAGATGTCGCCCAGGTTTTCATAGGCCACGGGGTAATCCGGGTTGTTGCGCACGGCCTGCAGCAGGGCGCCCCGGGCTTCTTCCAGTTGGCCCTGGCCGGCGTAGAGCACGGCCAGGTTGTTGTACGGCTCGGGCAGCTCGGGGTATTCCTGGGTCAGGCGGGTGAAGGTGGCAATCGCCGCCTGGGTATCCCCTGCAGCAGACTGGGCGGAACCCTGCAAAAAGCGCATCTGCGGATCGCGGGCGTTGCCGGCCAGATAGGTTTGCGCTTGTGCCAGCGCTTCGGTGGTTTTGCCCGCCTTGATGAGTGCGGCTACGTCGCCGTAGGCATCGGCCTGGGCGCTGGCGCACAGCACGGCCAAGGCGGCGGGAAGAATGAAACGCAGGGAGGCGAGGCGGGACATAAAAACTCTCGAAAAAAGGAGGCGGCGCGTGCCGCCCGGGCCGGGTGTGGGGGCGGGCTGCACTGCAATGGCAGGGGCGTCGGTTTATACTGCGCGGCGATTGTAGCGGCTGCACCTTGGGCAGCCGCTATCGGTTTCAGGGTGTCCGGGCGGTGTTTTGCCCCTGGCGCCGTCGGATGTTTTGCAGACACTGTGCCTGTTCTGCCGGATTGATATTTCCCATGAGTTTGCGTATCTACAACACGCTGTCGCGTGCCCTGGAGGCATTTGTGCCTCTGCAAAGCGGTCATGTACGCATGTACGTCTGCGGCATGACGGTGTACGACCTGTGCCATCTGGGCCATGCGCGTTCCATGGTGGCGTTCGACGTGGTGCAGCGCTGGCTGCGGGCCAGCGGCTACCAGGTTACTTATGTGCGCAATATCACCGATATCGACGACAAGATCATTCAACGTGCGGTGAAAAACAATGAAACCGTGCGCAACCTGACCGATCGCATGATCGCCGCATTGCACGAGGATGCCGATGCCCTGGGCATCGAGCGTCCCACGCACGAGCCACGGGCCACCGACTACGTGCCGCAGATGCTTGCCATGATCGGCACCCTGCAAGCCAGGGGCCTGGCCTACCAGGCCGGCAATGGCGACATGAACTATGCGGTGCGCAAGTTCCCCGGTTACGGCAAGCTGTCCGGCAAGTCGCTGGACGAGCTGAACGCCGGCGAGCGCGTGGCCGTGCAGGACGGCAAGCGCGACCCGCTGGACTTCGTGCTGTGGAAGTCCGCCAAGACCGAAGAGCCTGAAGAAGTCAAATGGGCCAGCCCCTTTGGCGCAGGCCGTCCCGGCTGGCACATCGAATGCTCGGCCATGGGCTGCGCCCTGCTGGGCGAGAGCTTCGACATCCACGGTGGCGGGGCCGATCTGGCCTTTCCGCACCACGAAAACGAAATCGCGCAAAGCGAAGGCGCCACCGGCCAGCCGTTTGCCCGTACCTGGATGCACAACGGCTTCATCAATGTCGATAACGAGAAGATGTCCAAGTCCCTGGGCAACTTCTTCACCATCCGCGACGTGCTGAAGGAGTACGAGCCGGAGGTGGTGCGTTTCTTCGTCGTGCGCAGCCACTACCGCAGCCCGCTGAACTATTCCAACGTGCATCTGGACGATGCCCGCAGCGCCTTGAAGCGCCTGTATACCGCCCTGAGCGTGGTGCCGCCGCAGGAAGTGGCCGCTATCGACTGGGCCAATCCCTACGCTGCCCGCTTCAAGGCGGCAATGGACGAGGACTTCGGCACGCCCGAAGCGGTGGCCGTGCTGTTTGAGCTGGCCGCCGAGGTCAATCGCAGTAAATCTGCGGAACTGGCCGGGGTGCTGCATGCTTTGGGCGGTTGCTTAGGTTTGCTGCAGGCCGACCCGCAAGCCTTTTTGCAGGCCGGTGCTGCGGGGGCGGATACGGCTGCCATCGACGCCCAGATCGCTGCCCGCGCTGCGGCCAAGGCCGCGAAGAACTGGGCCGAGGCCGACCGCATCCGCAACGACCTGCTGGCCCAGGGCATTGTTTTGAAGGATTCGCCCAGCGGCACCACCTGGGAGGCCGCCCAGTAACCGGGCTGCGCTACCGCCATGGCACCTTCCCCCAAAGTACCGCTGCCGGCTGTACCCGACTACGCACCGCCTTATTGGGCGCAGGCGTGCCAGCACCTGGTCAAAAAAGACCGGGTGATGCGCCGCCTGATTCCGCAGATCGGCAGCGAAGCCCTGGCCTCGCGCGGCGACCCGTTCGTCACGCTGGCGCGTTCCATCGTCGGCCAGCAGGTTTCGGTCAAGGCCGCCGCCAGCATCTGGAAGCGCCTGGAAGCCCTGCCTCCGGCCATGGAACCGGCGCACCTGCTGCGCCTGAAAGTGGATGACATGCGCTCGGCGGGGCTATCGGCCCGCAAAGTGGACTATCTGGTCGATTTGTCCATTCACTTTACCGAAGGGCGCTTGCATGCCGATCGCTGGCCCGAGATGGACGATGAGGCCATCATCAGCGAATTGACCGCCATTCGCGGCATTGGCCGCTGGACGGCGCAGATGTGCCTGATGTTCTACCTGCAACGGCCCAACGTCCTGCCGCTGGACGACGTGGGGCTGATCAAGGGCATCAGCCAGTGCTACTTTTCCGGCGACCCGGTCAGTCGCAGCGATGCCCGCGAAGTGGCCGAGGCGTGGAAACCCTGGGCCACGGTGGCAACTTGGTATATTTGGCGCTCGCTGGATCCCCAGCCGGTGGCCTATTGAGCTTTTATTGCGCTTTTGAGTGGAGCCGTTCCCGAGGCCACAGCGCCGGGACAAGGAGAAAAATCTTGGCTAAGAAAACCTTTCTGGACTTTGAGCAACCCATTGCCGAGTTGGAAACCAAAATCGAAGAGCTGCGCTACGTGCAAAGCGAAAGCGCCGTGGACATCGCCGATGAAATCGAGCAGTTGAGCAAAAAAAGCAACCAACTGACCAAAGATATCTACAGCAACCTCACCCCCTGGCAAATCACCAAGATTGCCCGGCACGCTGACCGTCCCTATACCCTGGACTACGTGCGCGAGCTGTTCACCGACTTTTTCGAAATGCACGGCGACCGCCACTTTTCCGATGACAAATCCATCATCGGTGGTCTGGCACGTTTCAACGGCCAGGCGTGCATGGTCATCGGCCACCAGAAAGGGCGCGACACCAAGGAGCGCACGCTGCGCAACTTCGGCATGACCCGCCCCGAGGGCTATCGCAAGGCGCTGCGCCTGATGAAAACGGCGGAAAAATTCAAGCTGCCGGTGTTCACCTTTGTCGATACCCCCGGTGCCTTCCCCGGCATCGACGCCGAGGAGCGTGGCCAGTCCGAAGCCATTGGCCGCAACATCTTCGAGATGGCGCAGCTCAAGACCCCCATCATCACCACCATCATCGGCGAAGGCGGCTCGGGCGGCGCCCTGGCCATTTCCGTGGCCGATCAGGTGCTGATGCTGCAATACGCCGTGTATTCGGTCATCAGCCCCGAAGGCTGCGCCTCCATCCTGTGGAAGACCGGCGAAAAAGCCTCGGAAGCCGCCGAAGCCATGGGCATCACTGCCCACCGCCTCAAGGCCTTGGGCGTGGTGGACAAAATCGTCAGCGAACCCGTGGGCGGCGCCCACCGCGACCCCAAGCACATGGCCAGCCTGCTCAAACGCGCCCTGGCCGACGCCTGGCGTCAACTGGCCGACCTGGGGCCGGAGGCGCTCCAGCAGCGCCGCTACGACCGCCTGCAAAGCTATGGCCGCTTCACCGACACCAAGGCCCGTTGAGCGGTTTGTGCCTTTTTCCACCATGGCCCTGCGGGGCCATTGTTTTTAGTAGCTGTTTCCGCTTGATATACGGTGGTTTCAGACATATTTATCTATGAAGCCTTTATAAATACAGCGGAAGCAGCTATTAAAAATTTTTATGTCCACGCCCATGTCTCCCGCCTTCGCCCAGGCCATCGCGGCCTTCGCTCCGCCACTGCCGCTGGCCGTGGCCTATAGCGGCGGGGCGGATTCCAGCGCCTTGCTGCGGGCCTGTGTCCAGCGCTGGCCCGGGCAGGTGGTGGCGCTGCATGTCCATCACGGCCTGCAGGCAGCGGGAGACGATTTTTTGCAGCACTGCCAGGCGGTGTGCCAAGAGTTGGCGATTCCTTTGGCCGTTGCCCAGGTCGATGCCCGCCATCGCCCGGGGCAAAGCCCGGAAGATGCCGCCCGCCAGCACCGCTATGCCGCCTTGGCGGAACTGGCCCGCACCGGCTTTGCCCAGCCGGTTCGCCACATCGCCCTGGCCCAACATGCCGACGATCAGGTCGAAACCTTATTGCTGGCCCTGTCGCGGGGCGCTGGCGTCGCAGGGCTGGCGGCCATGCCCGCGCACTGGCAGGCTGCAGGCATCGACTGGCATCGCCCTCTGTTGGCCGTGCCGGGGCAGGACTTGCGCCACTGGCTGCGCAGCATCGGTGCCGCCTGGGTCGAGGACCCCAGCAATGCCGATCTGCGCTTTACCCGCAACCGCATCCGCCAGCAACTGCTGCCGGTGCTGGAGCAGGTGTTCCCCCACTTCCGGCACACCTTTGCCCGTTCGTGCGCCCATGCCGCCCAGGCCAAAAATCTGCTGCACGCCCTGGCCGAGCAGGATGCGGCCATCACCGGGCTGCCCCCGGCCATCGCTGCCCTGCAAGCCTTGAGTGCCGAACGTCAGTCCAATGTGCTGCGCCATTGGCTCCTGCACTGCCACGGCACCACGCCCAGCACGGCCCAGCTGCAAGCCCTGCTGGTGCAAATCGCCGCGTGCCGCACGCGAGGCCACCATATCCAGATCAAGATGGGTTCAGGGTTTGTTTGTAGAAAAGGCGCAAATCTGCATTGGTACAATCCCCAGGTTTTGGTCCAAAAACCCTGAGTGCGAAAACCGGCGGCGCGCCAAAACACAGCTTCTTCACAACAGCGCCGTGACTAGCAGTTTCGTCACACCTTTAACCAATGGCACTGTTCGTTCATAAATACGGCGGCACCTCGATGGGCTCCACCGAGCGCATCCGCAACGTCGCCAAGCGCGTGGCCAAGTGGGCACGTGCCGGACACCAAATCGTGGTCGTGCCCAGCGCCATGAGTGGTGAAACCAATCGCCTGCTGGCCCTGGCCGGCGAACTCGCCCCGGATCACCCCGATACCAGCTACTACCGCGAGCAGGACATGCTGGCCGCCACGGGCGAGCAGGCATCGTCGGCCCTGCTGGCCATGGCCTTGCAGGCCGAGGGGATGCCCGCAGTCAGCTACGCCGGCTGGCAGGTGCCCGTGCGCACCGACAGCAGCTACACCAAGGCCCGCATCGACTCGATCGACGACACCCGCGTGCGGGCCGATCTGGATGCTGGCCGTGTCGTCATCATCACGGGCTTTCAAGGCATCGACCCCAATGGCAACATCACCACCCTGGGGCGCGGCGGCTCGGATACCTCCGCAGTCGCCGTGGCCGCTGCCATCAAGGCCGACGAATGCCTGATCTACACCGATGTCGATGGCGTCTACACCACCGACCCGCGTGTCGTGCCTGTGGCCAAGCGCCTGGGAACCGTCAGTTTCGAGGAAATGCTGGAAATGGCCAGCCTGGGTTCCAAAGTGCTACAAATCCGCTCCGTCGAATTTGCCGGCAAATACCAGGTTCCCATGCGCGTGCTTTCCAGCTTCACCCCCTGGGATATCGATCTGGCCGAAGAGGCCAGCTCCGGCACTTTGATTACTTTTGAGGAAGACGAAAAAATGGAAAAGGCTGTCGTTTCCGGCATCGCATTCAACCGAGGCGAAGCCAAGATTTCCGTGCTGGGCGTGCCGGACACCCCGGGCATCGCCGCCGCCATCCTGGGCCCGGTGGCCGATGCCAACATCGATATCGATGTCATCATCCAGAACATCTCGAAGGACGGCAAGACCGACTTCAGCTTTACCGTCAACCAAACCGACTTCCAGCAAGCCATGGATTTGCTGCGTGAAAAGGTGGCGCCGGAGCTGGGGGCCACCGAAGTGGTCGGCAACCCAAATATCGCCAAGGTCAGCATCGTCGGCATCGGTATGCGCAGCCACGTTGGCGTGGCTTCCACCATGTTCCGTGCCCTGGCGCAGGAAGGGGTGAATATCCAGATGATCTCCACTTCCGAGATCAAGACCTCCGTGGTCATCGACGAAAAGTACCTGGAACTGGCTGTGCGTGCCCTGCACACGGCCTTTGGTTTGGACAAGGCGGAATAATTTCTGCCAAGTTTGCCAGAACCGCTCAAAATTGTGCTTACAATAGCGATTCAGCGGAAACGTGACCGAGTGGCCGAAGGTGCTCCCCTGCTAAGGGAGTATGGGGTGTAGAGCCTCATCGAGGGTTCGAATCCCTCCGTTTCCGCCAATTCTTGCTGATGCTCAAAATTCTGTGTAGAATGCGAGGCTTCGCTAAACAAACCGGCCGATGTGTTGGAGAAGTTTGCAAAGGGTCTGAAAAAAATATTTTTAAATTTTTTCAGGCAGACAGCAAAACGCTGTGCTAGAATACAATGCTTCGCTGATTGCAGCGGTGCTTGGAGGTTGAAAGACTTCTGTTTGTGATCTTTAACAAGATACAGCCGATAAGCGTGGGTATTTGGTGGTGGATGGAAATTTGCCATTAAATGCTCATGTGAATATGAAGTGAAGTTCATTTCAATTCCGTTTTGAGCGAAGTCGTAGGACTTTAAATTTTAAGATC
>JAHRXD010000051.1 GCA_019104825.1 Comamonas sp. | reverse complement strand
CAGGGTCTGGCCCGGGTAGATCAGGTGGGGGTTGGCAATGGCCTGCAGGTTCATGCCCCACAGCTCGGGCCAGCGCCAGGGCTGGCGCAGGAACAGGCCGGAAATGCCCCACAGGGTATCGCCCTTGCGCACGGTGTAGCGCTCCGGGGCATTGGCGGCCAGGGCCGACAGCGGCACCCCGCGCTGGGCCACCTGCTGCGCCGTGGCCTGTTGCCCCGGTGTCACCGGGTAGGTCTGCGCCAGGGCATGGCCGGCGCTCAAGGCCGCGCCCAGGGACAATGCGCAAGTGGTGGCAAGGGCTTTCATCGTGTTTTTTCCTTGGCAGCGCCGCAGGGCAGCGGCGGTGAGAGATCGGCTTGGCATAGCCTTTGATTCTGTGGGCAAGGCCCGGATAGGGCAACGATTATCCGGGGGGCGTTCTGCACCTTGTGGGCAAAGTGGCCAAAATAGCGACAGTATTTGTTTGAAACTGTTATGGCCCTGCTTCCCATTCTTTGTTATCCCGATCCGCGTCTGCACAAGGTTGCCCAGCCGGTGGCCCAGGTCGATGACCGCATCCGCACGCAAATTGCCGATATGTTCGAGACCATGTACGACGCCCGTGGCATCGGCCTGGCGGCCACCCAGGTCGATTTTCACGAGCGCCTGATCGTCATCGACGTCTCGCAGGAGCGCGACCAGCCGCTGGTGCTGATCAACCCCGAAATCGTCTGGGCCAGCGAGGCCATGCAGCTCAACGAGGAAGGCTGCCTGTCCGTACCCGGCATCTACGACGGGGTGGAGCGCCACAGCGCCGTCAAGGTGCGGGCGCTGGACGAAAACGGCATCAGCCGCGAAATCGACGCCGAGGAGCTGCTGGCCATCTGCATCCAGCACGAGATGGACCACCTCATGGGCAAGGTGTTCGTCGAATACCTCTCGCCCCTGAAACGCAACCGCATCAAGACCAAGCTGCTCAAGCAGCAAAAGGAAGCGGCCAAGGCATGAGGGTCGCTTTTGCCGGCACGCCGGAATTTGCCAGCGCGGCATTGCAGCGCATCGTCCAGACCGGGTTTGCCGTGCCCCTGGTGCTGACCCAGCCGGATCGGCCCGCCGGGCGCGGGATGCAGTTGCAGGCTTCGGCGGTCAAGCAATGCGCCCTGGCGCACGGCATTCCCGTGGCGCAGCCGCGCAGCCTGCGCCTGGACGGCAAATACCCGGAAGACGCCCAGGCGGCCCAGGCCGCCTTGCTGGCCGCCCGGCCCGACGTGCTGGTGGTGGCCGCCTACGGCCTGCTGCTGCCGCAGTGGGTGCTGGATTTGCCGCGCCTGGGCTGTCTGAACATCCACGCCAGCCTGCTGCCGCGCTGGCGCGGGGCCGCGCCCATCCACCGCGCCATCGAGGCGGGCGATGCCGCCACCGGCGTCACCATCATGCAGATGGATGCGGGCCTGGATACGGGCGCGATGTGCCTGGTGCAAAGCCTGCCGATCGCCCCGGACGACACCACCGCCAGCCTGCACGACAAACTGGCCGATTTGGGCGCGGACATGATCGTGCAAGCCCTGACGCAGGTGCAAACGGCACCCCTGCCGCAAACGCCCCAGCCCGCCGAAGGCATCACCTACGCGCACAAGATCGCCAAGGACGAAGCCTGGCTGGACTGGACGCACGGCGCCGCCGCCCTGGAGCGCAAGATTCGCGCCTTCACCCCCTTCCCCGGGGGGGCGGCCCAACTGGGCAGCGACACTTTGAAAATCTGGCAGGCGCAGGCGCAGGCGCAATCCCACGACGCCGCGCCCGGCCAGGTGCTGGCTGCCGATGCGGATGGCGTGCTGGTGGCCTGCGGCAGCGGCCCTGACAGCAGCGTGCTGCGCCTGACGCAATTGCAACGCGCAGGCGGCAAACGCCTGCCGGCGGCAGACTTCCTGCGCGGCTTTGCGCTGCCGGTGGGCAGCGTGCTGCACCGCCCGCAGTAGGCCGGCGCAGGCCACTGCAGGCACGATCGCCCCCGCCTTCGCTTTCCGCACGCAACTTTCTGATTTTTATGACTGTTCTGGTTCAACGCGCCCGTGCCCTGGCGCACGACCCGGCCTTTGCCGCCGGGGTGCGCGACATGCTGGCGACGGTGCCCGGCCTGGGGGCCTGGGGGCTGGTCACGGGCGTGGCCATGGTCAAGGCCGGGCTGCCCCTGCCGCTGGCGCTGTTCATGTCGCTGACGGTCTATGCCGGTACGGCCCAGCTGTCCGTGCTGCCGCTGATGGCCGCCGGGGCGCCGCTGTGGATGGTGTGGTTTACCGCCTTGTGCGTGAACCTGCGCTTTGTCGTACTCAGCACCCTGTGGCGCAGCTATTTCGACCACCTGAGCCTGCGCCACCGCCTGGCGCTGGGCTATCTGAGCGGCGACATCCTGTTCGTGCTGTTCACCCAGCGCTACCCCGCAGCGGGCAAGCAGGCCGAGCAGTTGCCCTACTTCTGGGGCGGGGCGGTCACCGGCTGGCTGGGCTGGCAGATTCCCTCCATCGCCGGGATTTTTCTGGCCAACGTGATTCCGCTGGAATGGGGCCTGGGCTTTGCCGGGGTGCTGGCCATTCTGGGCGTGCTTTACGCCATGCTCAAGGGTGTGGCGACCTGGGTGGCGGTCGCCGTGTCTGCCGCCGCCGCCGTGGCCGCATTCGGGCTGCCGCTGCGCCTCAATACCCTGGTGGCGATTGCCACGGCGGTGGTGGCCGGTCTGGTCATGGAAGCGGTGCAAAAGAAGGGACTTCGCCATGGACGCTGAATCGTATGGGCTGTGGGCCTGGCTGGCCACTGCCGGACTGGCGCTGATCACGCTGGTGACCCGCGCCTTTTTCCTGATCCCGAAAGAGCCGCTGCCCATGCCCCAGTGGCTCAGCCGTGGCCTGCAGTACGCGCCGCTGGCGGCGCTGACCGCCGTGGTCGCGCCCGAGATTTTCATGGCCGACGGGCAATTGCTTGCCACCTGGCAGGATGCCCGTCTGCCGGCAGTGGCCTGCGCCACGCTGTATTTCGCCCTGCGCCGCGACATCCTGGGCACCATTGCCGTCGGGATGCTGGTCTACCTGCCGTTGCACATCGGCTGGGGATGGTAGAAATAAGATAGCTTCTATCGCTTGTATTCAATGAATTTCAGGTACTTTTATCCATTAAACACAGATATATAAAGCGGAAACAGCTATTTGTTTATTCAGCACGCCTGTGCCTGCCGGACAGGCGTTTTGTGGTCAAATACGCCCCTTCAAAGGGGAGTAGCTCCCTGCCAGGGTCTGCGGCCCGGGCAGTTGGACAGGTCGTCAGCACGAAGCATCCGCTTCCGGCCTGCCCAGCAGTGCAGCGCACTGTGAGCAAGACCTTTGGGCGACTGCCATCATGGTCCCCAAGGCGTCTTTCCCGGCCCGGCTGCATGTCCGGTGCTTCCAGCCTCCTCCGGTACCGTGCCAGTGGTTGTCCACCCGCTTTCAGAGTTTTTGGCATTGGTATTGCTGCATTGGAGTTTTCAATGGATTTGGACTTTCTCACCCACGCCCCGTTCTGGATTGCCCTGGGGCAAATCATCATCATCGACATCCTGCTGGGTGGCGACAACGCTGTCGTCATCGCCCTGGCCTGCCGCAAGCTGCCCCCGGCGCAGCGGGCCAAGGGCATCGTGTACGGCACGGCCGGGGCCATTCTGCTGCGCGTGGTGCTGATCATGTTCGCCATGACGCTGCTGCAAGTGCCCTTCCTGAAAGCGGTCGGGGCGGTGCTGCTGGTCTGGATCGGCGTCAAGCTGCTGGCCCCGGATGAAGACGGGCACGAGAACATCGCCGGCAGCGACCGGCTGCTGGCAGCCATCAAGACCATCATCGTGGCCGACCTGGTGATGAGCGTGGACAACGTGATCGCCATCGCCGGTGCGGCGCAGACCTCGCATCAAGATCACCAGGTGCTGCTGGTCACGCTGGGGCTGCTGATCTCGATTCCCATCATCGTCTGGGGCTCGCAACTGGTCATCCGGCTGATGGAACGTTTCCCATCGGTCATCCTGGCCGGGGGAATGCTCCTGGGCTGGATTGCCGGCGGCATGTTGGTGACAGACCCCGCCTTCGTAAATCCCGCACAATGGCTGTGGCTGCCCAAGCTGGGCACGCTGGACGCAAAAGGGCAGGCCGTGCTGTCCCCCGCCGTGTACTGGAGCGCCCATCTGGGCGGTGCATTGCTGGTGCTGGCCGCCGGCAAATGGCTGGCGAACCGCAAGGCGGCCCGCCCCGCCCCGTAACCCACAGGAGGAAACACTATGACCCGATTACTCGTGCAATGGCTGCTCAACGCCGGGGCGCTGCTGCTGGTGGCCAATGTCTACAGCGGGGTGCAGGTGCACAGCCTGGCTGCGGCGCTGTGGGCGGCCATCATCCTGGGGCTGCTCAATACGGTCGTGCGCCCGGTGCTGGTGGTGCTGACGCTGCCGGTGACGCTGGTGACGCTGGGGCTGTTCCTGCTCGTCGTGAATGGTCTGGTGTTCTGGCTGGCCTCGGGGCTGCTGGGCGGGCTGCAGGTCAACGGTTTCTGGGCTGCCGTGTGGGGGGCGCTGCTGTATTCGGTGCTGGGGCTGGTGATCGACTCACTGCTTGCGCGACTGTTCCCGCAGTAATTCGGTCACGGCCCGCAGGCGCGTGTCGATGATCGAGGCCTCGATGTGGTCCTG
>JAHRXD010000279.1 GCA_019104825.1 Comamonas sp. | reverse complement strand
GCCTACAACCGCCACATCTTCAACATCGCCAGCAATACCGGCGCTGAACTGCAAAAGGCCCTGGAAGACAAGGCCGGTCAATACCAGCAAAGCTTCAACGGCCTGGTCGAAGCCACCGCCAAGAACGCCCCTGCCGGTTCGGAAACCGCTGTGGCCATGATGAAAAGCGCCGTCTCGGCTGCCAACAACGCTTTTGAATCGGTGCAAAAAGCCGTGAAGCAAGCTTCGGACATGGCAGAAGCCAACATCAAGGCCGTCACCACCGCCGCTCCGGCTCCCAAAGGCAAGGCCTAAATCCCTTGACAGTTGAGGGGGAATGACAGATAAAAGGGTTTACCCTATAATTCCTCCCACTGCTTGCTGATGCAAGTTTTCGGTTGTCTCCTTGGATCCTCTTGAAACCCAGTTTCTGGATCCCTTCAAGCCCAGTTTTTTAGCTGGGCTTTTTTTTGCTTGCGAATTTTCCACAGGCACGGATCTTCCCCAGGCCTGAGGTGGTCACCCTAGTATTCCTGCGGATAGGCAGCACACGCAAACTTTCGCATAATTGACGTTTACGTTAACGACACATCAAGGAATACCATGGAGATACAAGGCAAGGTCTTTATCGTCACAGGAGGTGCATCCGGCTTGGGCGAAGGCGCCGCCCGGATGCTGGCTGCCGCAGGCGGTACGGTGGTGATCGCCGACATGCAGGACGAAAAAGGGCAGGCAGTGGCACAAGCCATCGGCGGTGCATTCGTCCACTGCGACGTCACCAGCGAGGTCGATGGGCAAGCCGTCATCGCTAAGGCAACCGCCTTGGGCAAACTGATGGGACTGGTGAACTGCGCCGGCATTGCTCCGGCGGAGAAAATCGTCGGCAAAAACGGGGCGCACAGCCTGGCCAATTTCAGCAAAACCATCACCATCAACCTGATCGGCAGCTTCAACATGCTGCGCCTGGCTGCCGAGGCCATGTGCAAGAACGACCCCGAAGCCACCGGCGAACGCGGCGTACTGATCTCCACCGCCAGCGTGGCCGCCTACGACGGGCAAATCGGCCAGGCGGCCTATGCTGCATCCAAAGGCGGCGTGGTCGGGATGACGCTGCCGATTGCCCGCGATCTGGCCCGCAACGGCATCCGCAACATGACGATTGCCCCCGGCATCTTCGGCACGCCCATGCTGTTCGGCATGCCCCAGGAAGTGCAGGACGCGCTGGCGGCGGGCGTGCCCTTCCCCAGCCGCCTGGGCAGGCCCGAAGATTTCGCCAAGCTGGTGCGTCACATCTTCGAGAACGACATGCTCAACGGCGAAGTCATCCGCCTGGATGGTGCGATTCGCCTCGCACCGAAATAATCCATAGCACCCAGCGCCTGCTACGCCTGCATTGCAGGCGTTTTTTTTATGCTTTTTCGCTACCGGACAAGCGCTGCGCCAAAGCCACGATGTGCGCCACCTGCCGGGCTACCGCCTGGGGCACCGGCAACTGCCCGTCCAGCACGGCGCGGGTGTAGTCCGCCGTCGTCTGCGCATCGATCGCCCCCGGCAGGCCCGGCACCTCGGCCAGCGTGCCTGCCTGCTGTTCGGCCACGCAATATGCCTGACCTTGAAATACGGCGTCGTAACGCGGCTGGCGGCGCGGGTCGCAGACCACTTCGCCCTCCAGCCCACGCGAAATCAAGCCCGTCATGCTGCGGCGGGCCAGCACTTCGCACATCAAGGTGCTGTATTCAGGGTGGGTATAGCTGCCGACCAGCACCGCCGCGCCCTGGCAAGGTGCAAGCAGCTTGACCAGACTATGCCCCGGCGTGCGCAGGCCCAGGGTTTCACGCACAGCCAGCAGACGGGCCAAACCGGGATGCAGCACTTCGGTAGCAACGTGGGCCACCTGCCCGGCGGCCAGGGGCTGCATCGCCGTCCAGCCTGGCACGCCCAGAAGCTGCAACACATCACCGGCCAGCACCCGTCGCGCTTCGGTGCGCATGCCGTGCAGCAGCACGGGGTAACCCTCCCGTGCCAGCAGCAGAGCCAGCAAAGGGGTCAACACCGGCAGCTTGCGGGCACCGTTGTAGCTGGGCAGCACCAGCACCGGACGCTCCGTAACAGGCAACAACTGGCAACGCGCCTGGGCGGCATCCAGGAAGCCGCACATTTCTTCCACGGTTTCGCCCTTAATGCGCATGGCGACGCAAAACGCGCCGATTTCCAGATCATTCAGACGGCCATCGAGCAACTGCCCCATCAGATCGGCAGCCTCGTCACGCTCCAATGCCTTGGCGCCTCGGGCACCCCGGCCAATTTCCTTGATGTAATGTGCAATTGCCATCGCAGCGTCTCCAGAAAACGGGCAATAAAAAAGGGATTGCAAAAATGCAATCCCTTGGATCTGGCGGAGTGGACGGGACTCGAACCCGCGACCCCCGGCGTGACAGGCCGGTATTCTAACCAACTGAACTACCACTCCTGGCAGACAGCTTTTGCGCTCTTGCGAGCCAAGTGCTGCAAACTTGGCGACCCTACGGGGATTC
>JAHRXD010000275.1 GCA_019104825.1 Comamonas sp. | reverse complement strand
GGCGGCGGCCCCAGCTACCAGGCCATCCTGGCGCAGCCGCCGGGCACGGTGCGCGGGCAGATCCGGCTGACGGAGCAGGGCGAGGTCATCGCCTCCAAATACGCCAACCCCGACATTGGCCGGCGTAATCTGGAGACGCTGGCCGTCGCCATGCTCGAAGCCACCCTGCTGCAACCGACCAAGCCGGCCACGCCGGAATTCCTGGCCGCCGCGCAGCAGCTCTCGGACGCCAGCATGGCCGCTTACCGCCATCTGGTGTACGACACCCCCGGCTTTGCCGACTACTTCTTCACCGCCACGCCCATCCGCGAGATTGCGGAGCTGAACATCGGCTCGCGCCCTGCCTCGCGCAAGGCCACGCAGGCCATCGAGGATTTGCGGGCGATTCCCTGGGGCTTCAGCTGGGGCCAGTGCCGGCTGACGCTGCCGGGGTGGCTGGGCTTCGGCTCGGCCGTGCAGGCCTTCCTGGAACAGCCCGGCACCACGCGCGAAGGGCAACTGCAACTGCTGCAAGCCATGTATCGGCAGTGGCCGTTCTTCAGCACCCTGCTGTCCAACATGGACATGGTGCTGGCCAAGAGCGACCTGGCCCTGGCCTCGTGCTACAGCGAACTGGTGGCCGACACGGCCTTGCGCACGCGCATCTTCGACGCCATCAGCGCCGAATGGCAGCGCACCGTGGACATGCTGGCCCTGGTCACGGGCGAGGACGACCGCCTGGCCAGCAACCCGGCGCTGGCCCGCTCCATCCGCCACCGCTTCCCCTACATCGACCCGCTGCACCTACTGCAAGTCGAACTGGTGCGCCGCTGGCGCAGCGGACAAAACGACGACCGCCTGAAAAACGGCATCCACATCAGCATCAACGGCATCGCCGCCGGGTTGCGCAATACGGGGTGACGGGGCGGTAAAACACTTCAAGCTTCATTAAGGAGAGCTGCTACCGCTTATTTATCAACGTTTTCATGGTTAAAGTGCCTTGAAAATGTTGGAAATAAAGCGGTAGAAGCTCTTTTTTTTGATAGGCCTGCACAAAGTCGCGTTGCATTTAAGGAGAAAAAAATGACGCAACAGCAGATTCAGATTTTCACCAGCACCGATGGTCAGGCACGGATGGAAGTGGCGTTGGAGCAGGACACGGTCTGGTTGAGTCAGGCACAAATGGCTGTCTTGTTTGACAAGGACGTTCGCACTATCAACGAGCATATTGGCAATGTGTTTGACGATGAGGAGCTGGAACGAGCGCCAACTATCCGGAAATTCCGGATAGTTCGTCAGGAAGGCAAACGTCAGGTTCAGCGGGAGATTGAACACTACAACCTCGACGTGATCATTTCGGTGGGCTGCCGGGTCAAATCAGGGCGGCGTTTTGCTGCGTGGCCTGGTCCATGTGGGAGACGGCTTCGCCGATCTGGCCGACACCCTCGCTTTGCTCCTGACTGGCGGCGCTGATCTCGGCCATCAGGTCGCGCACGCGCTCGATGGATTGCACCACTTCCTGCATGGTCTGGCCCGCATGGTCGGCCTGCGCCGTGCCTGCCTGCACGCGGCCCATGCTGGTGTCGATCAGCGTCTTGATCTCCTTGGCGGCAGCGGCGCTGCGCTGGGCCAGGGCCCGCACTTCGCTGGCCACCACGGCAAAGCCCCGGCCTTGCTCGCCGGCGCGGGCGGCTTCGACGGCGGCGTTCAGCGCCAGGATGTTGGTCTGGAAGGCAATACCGTCGATCACGCCGATGATGTCGGCCATCTTGCTGCTGTCTTCGTGAATGCTGCGGATGCTCTCCACCACCTGCGCCACCACTTCGCCGCCCTGGGCGGCAATGCTGCTGGCGCCCTGGGCTAACTGGTTGGCCTGGCGGGCGTTGTCGGCGTTGTGGCGGACGGTGCTGCCCAGCTCCTCCATCGAGGCGGCGGTTTCCTCCAGGCTGCTGGCCTGGCTTTCGGTGCGGGCCGACAAATCCTGGTTGCCCTGGGCAATCTGCCCGCTGGCGCTGGCCACCGATTCGCTCCCCTGGCGCACCGACAGCACCACGGCGGCCAACTGGGTCTGCATATGCCCCAGCGTTTTCAGCAGGACGCTGATTTCATCCCGGCCTTTGACATGGATGGGGCGCGACAAATCGCCCTGTGCCATCACGTCGATTACCTGGACGGCCCGTTGCACCCCCCGCACGATCGAGGTCGAAATGACGTAGGCCACCCAGCCCATCAGCAGCAGCATTGCGCCCAGGCCCAGGGCCACTTTCCCGACATTGGCCAGGAAATCGTTGCGCAAGTCGTCGATATACAGTCCCGAACACACCACCCAGCCCCAGGGCGCGAACTTTTGTACGTAGGAGATTTTGTCCACCGGCTCGGTCTCGCCGGGTTTGGCCCAGACGTAGGTGAAAAACCCCTGGCCGCTGCTGCTCTGGCCGATGCGGGCGGCCTCCATCATCACCAGCAGGCCGTTGGCGTCACGCACGGCATCGCCGCCCTGGCCCTGCAGCTCGGGCCGGATGGGGTGCATGACCGTGGTGCCTTCCAGGTCGTTGATCCAGAAGTATTCGCCATGCCCGTAGCGCATCTTGGCAATGGCCGCTTGCGCGATGGCCTGGGCCTCGGCGCGTGACCAGGTGCCGTCGGCCTCCTGTTGCTGGGCCCAGGCCAGCACGCTGCTGGCAGTTTCCACCGCATGGCGCACGTCGACTTGCCGCTGGGCAAAGCTTTGCTGGTATTCCTCGTACACGAAGAACATGGCGATCAGCAACAGGCCGCCCAGACCGATCAGGGTCAGGATGCCGAGCTTGGCACGGATGGAAATGTGATTCAGCCAGCGTTTCATCTTTCAGCTCCAGAGAAAAGTAAATGCCAGTGCAAAGGCCAAAGGCGGGCGCGGCCAGCCCTGGCGTCCAGATGGCCAAGGGGCAGCAAGGCTGGGCAAGGCCAGTTGTTTTTTCAAAAACCAGGGAAAGCGGGGCCGGGTGTGCCGAGATGCAGGCGCACGAGGGGCGGCAGGCACGCCGGGGACGACGACTGCCTTCCGACGGGAAGGCAAGGGGATGTGTGCGTGGCCTGAACCCGCCTGCTGGGTTGGCCTGGGAAGCGATTCCCGAAAGAGGAAAGGCGAAAGATAAGCCTCTAGCCTTGGCTAGTGGGCTGTGTCATTACAGGAGTATTATTTGTATTTTTATCAATTATATCAAATAAATAGGTTGAACTCAAGCAAGTTTAGCGTTATTTATAAATTATTTATTAATAAATAACTCAGGTATTCCCGCAGTCTGCAGTGCTTCCAAATGCCCACGCAAGTCCTGCCAGGTCAGCATGGCCGCCTCTGGCGAACCGGTGTTGGCCTGCTCCTCCAGGGTACGGGCCAACTGTGCGGGCAGGGGATGGCCCAGCATGGACAGCACCGATTTCAGGCTGTGCCCCAGATGGTGCAACGCGGTGCAATCACCTTGCCGGGTGGCGGCATCGCCAGCCATCAGGTCGCGGGTGAATTGCTGCAGGCACGTCTGGCGGTAGGCGGCGAACAGTGCCTGGTTGCCGTTGAAAAAAGCGTGAACCGGGTCGGTTGCAGCCGCAGTATGGCTGCCGGATGGATTGCCGGACAGCGGCCCGGCCAGGGCCTGCTCCACGCACTGCACCAATTGCCCCAGGGGCACC
>JAHRXD010000271.1 GCA_019104825.1 Comamonas sp. | reverse complement strand
ATCAGGGCATGGCCGATCGACACTTCCAGCAGCCCGGGCACCGTGCGGACGAAGGCCGCGAGGTTGTCGCGGTTGAGGTCGTGGCCCGCATTCACCCCCAGGCCGGCGTCGAGGGCGGCCTGCGCCGCCGCGCGGTAGCGCTCCAGTTCGGCGGCCTGGCGATCGGTGCCCCAGGCGGCGGCATAGGGTTCGGTATACAGCTCGATGCGGTCGGCGCCGACGGCTTTGGCCGCCGCCATCTGTTCGGGCACGGGGTCCATGAACAGGCTCACGCGCACGCCCAGGCCGCGGCATTCGGCGATCAGGGGGCGCAGGCGTTCGGCGTCCTGCGGGAAGCTCCAGCCGTGGTCGCTGGTGAACTGGTCTTCGCTGTCGGGCACGAAGGTGGCCTGCTGCGGGCGCACCTGGCGGATGAAGTCCATCAGGTTCTGCGTGGGGTTGCCTTCGATGTTCAATTCCGCCTCGGGCCAGGATTGCAGCAGCTCGGCCAGTTCGTACACGTCCTGGCTGCGGATGTGGCGGCCATCGGGGCGCGGGTGGATGGTGATGCCCTGGGCGCCGGCCTCCAGGCATTGCAGCGCAGCGCGGGAGACGGAGGGGATGCCCAGGTGGCGCGTGTTGCGCACCAGGGCCACTTTGTTCACGTTCACCGACAGGGCGGTGCGGATGGCGGGCGTGGCAGTGGAAGGGGCGGCAGGTGGGGTCATAAGGCTTGTAAATCCATCATCAACTGGCGTGTGCGCAGCATAGGACTTCCGCAATGAAATTGCAGCACGGTGCGCAATTGCGCCTTGAGCGCGGCGGCCAGGGGGGCGCACACGTTCAGCACCGGGGCAAAGCTGCGCTGCTCCTGGCCCAGGGCGTGTTCCAGCGCCTGCCACTGCGCCCCGGTCAGGGCGATGCGGTCGTGGGCGGCAAAGGGACGCAGCCCGGCTTCCGGGGCCAGCACGTAGGCGGCGTCGGCTTGCAGGGGGTGCAGGTTCACGGTCTGCACGTCCAGGGCGGGCAGCAGGCCCAGCTCGCGCAGCAGGATCAGTTCGAAGGCGCGTAGCGCCGGCTCCTGCACCACGTCGTGCTGCGTGGCCAGCAGTTTGATGAGGGCGGCGTACACGTCGAACAGATAGGCATACGGGTCGTCGCGGGCCAGCAGGCGCATGAGCAGTTCGTTCACGTACAGCCCGGCCAGCAGGCGCTCGCCCATGGGCATGATGTGGCCGCCGGCCCATTCCGCGCCCCGCAGGGTGTGGATGTCGGCCTGGCCGCTGCCCGCCAGGGTGTAGGTCAGGCGCAGCGGTTGCAGGCCCAGCAGCACGGGGCGGAAGTTGGAGGTGTGTTTTTTTGCGCCCTTGGCCACCAGCGCCACGCGGCCCCGGTGGCGGGTGAGGGTTTCCAGGATCAGGCTGGATTCGCTCCAGTCGTAGCGGTGCAGGATGAACGCGGGCTCATCGCTGACCCGCTGGGCGCTGGCCATTTACTCGTAGCCGAAGGATTTGACGCGGGCAGCGTCGTCGGCCCAGCCGGAGCGCACCTTCACCCACACTTCCAGAAAGACTTTGGCATTCAGCAGCTTTTCCAGCTCCTGCCGCGCCTCGGTGCTGATCATTTTCAGGCGCTCGCCGCCCGCGCCGATGACCATGGCCTTGTGCCCGTCGCGCTCGACCACGATGGTGGCGGCAATGCGCATGAAGCGGCCATGCTGGGCGCTGGGTTCTTCCTCGAACTTGTCGATGACGACGGTGGAGGTGTAGGGCAGTTCGTCGCCGGTGAAGCGGAACAGCTTTTCGCGCACCGTTTCGGAGGCCAGGAATTTCTCGCTGCGGTCGGTCAGCTCGTCCGCGCCGTAGAACCACGGCTGCTGCGGCAGGTAGGGGGCGCAGATGCCCAGCAGGCGCTGGATGTCGTCGCGCTTCTTGGCCGACATGGGGACAAATTCGGCAAACGGGTGGCGCTCCTGCATGTCGCGCAGCCAGGGGGCGATCTCGCCCCGGCGATGCACGCGGTCGAGCTTGTTGGCAATCAGCAGCGTGGGGATGCCGGGTTTGAACAGCGACAGCACCTTGGCGTCGGCCAGGGTGAAGCTGCCGGCCTCGACCACGAACAGGATCAGATCGACGTCGCCGATGGCGCCCATCACGGTCTTGTTCAGCGACTTGTTCAGCGCGGTGCTGTGCTTGGTCTGGAAGCCCGGGGTGTCGACGAAGACGAACTGCGTTTCCTCCCGCGTGCGGATGCCGGTGATGCGGTGGCGCGTGGTTTGCGCCTTGCGGCTGGTGATGGAGATTTTCTGCCCCACCAGCGCATTCATCAGCGTGGACTTGCCCACGTTGGGTTTGCCGACGATGGCGATCAGGCCGCAGCGCTGCTCCTCGGGCGCATAGCTGCGCGGGGGCGGGGCATCGGCGGCGGCAGCGTCGTTCGGCCCGTCTGCGTCGCTGGCCTCGCCGGGCAGCCGCGCCACGCTGGCGCCGGATTTGGCGGCAGCCAGCATGGCGTCCAGCTCGGCCATGCTTTGGCCTGCGGGCGTAACGGCAGGGAAATTCTTGGAAACAGGAGCTGCTTGCGCTTGTCCAGCCTTGTTTTTAGATTGTTTTGGCGCTGAAACCTTTGGTTTATCAGCGGTAGAAGCTACTTTTTTATTCGTCATGAGGGGTGTTTGTCCTGCAAGAGTTGCAACATGGCCGCCGCCGCTGCCTGTTCGCCGGTGCGGCGGCTGTGGCCCTGGCCCTTGGCGCCCAGGCGCAGGGCGGGAATCATGCAGGCCACGGTAAAGGTTTGTTTGTGCGCAGCGCCGCTGATCTGTTCCACGCTGTATTGCGGCAGCGCCATGCGCCGGCCCTGCAGCCATTCCTGCAGGGCGGTTTTCGGGTCTTTGCCCACGGCCTGCATCTGCGGGGTGATGTCCACCTTGTCGAACAATTGGTGGACGACCTGCTCGGCAGCGGCAAAGCCCGCTTCCAGGTAGACCGCGCCCAGAATGGCCTCGACCGCATCGGCCAGGATGGACGGGCGGCGCTTGCCGCCCGACCGGGCCTCGCCCTCGCCCAGGCGCATCAGCTCGGGCAGGCCCAGTTGCAGGGCCAGCTGGTACAGGCTGCCTTCCTTGACCAGATTGGAACGGGCGCGGGACAGGTCGCCCTCGGGCAGATCGGCCAGCTTGCGGTACAGCCAGTTGGAGATGGCCAGCCCCAGCACCGAATCGCCCAGAAACTCCAGGCGCTCGTTGTGGTCGCTGCTGAAGCTGCGGTGTGTCAGCGCCCGTTGCAGCAGGCGCACATCGTCAAAGCGGTAACGCAGCTGCTGCTGCAAGGCATCCAAGGCGTCGTGCATTGCGTGGGGGTTTATTGGGTGCTGCCTTTGAAGCGGTAGACCAGATAGGCCGGGCCGACCAGGGAGATTTCCCGCTCGTAGGCATAGCTGACGGTAAAGCGCTCACCCTGCTTGCCGATTTCCAGGTCCATGCCGCTGAGGGACTGAATGTTGTCGATGCTGGCCGAGCGGTCGAACGCGGCCCGCAGCTCGGCCACGCTGGCGGCTTCGCTGGCCGCTTTTTGCACCGCTTTCTTCACCGCCATGTGTTCGGTGAAGATGGGCACCGACTGGCCGCCGATGGCAAACGCGGCCACCAGCGCCGCACCGATCAGTACGACGGAAACAAAGGACAGGCCGCGCTGGCGACGAAGGCTGCGTTGCATAGGAAAACTCCCTCGGTGGGTTGAAGCTGCGTTCACTGGAAACTGCCGATGCGCTTGAGATTACCGAAATTCATCCAGACGAAAAAGGCCCGGCCCACCAGATTCTCGTCCGGCACGAAGCCCCAGTAGCGCGAATCCAGCGAGTTGTCACGGTTGTCGCCCATGACGAAATACTGGCCCTGCGGCACGGTGCAGCTCACGCCCTCGACGCTGTAGACGCACTGGTCGCGCCCGGCAAACTCGGCAGCGCCCTGGATGAAGCCGGGCACGCCCTGGGTGTTGAGCAGGCGGTGCGGCGTGGCGCCCAGGCTTTCCTGGAACTGCTGGAAGTAGCGCATGGCGTCGGTGTCGAAGAAGTCGGGCAGCGCCTCGGTGGGGATGTCCTGGCCGTTGATGCGCAGGCGCTTGTTCAGGTACTCCACCTTGTCGCCGGGCAGGCCGACCACGCGCTTGATGTAGTCCAGACTGGGCTGGGGCGGGTAGCGGAACACGATCACGTCGCCGCGCTGCACGGGCTGGCCTTCGGTGACCTTTTTGTTGATGACCGGCAGGCGCACGCCGTAGGTGAACTTGTTCACCAGGATCAGGTCGCCCACCAGCAGCGTGGGAATCATCGAGCCGGAGGGAATCTTGAACGGCTCGAACAGAAACGAACGCAGCACGAACACCACCAGCAGCACCGGGAACAGCCCCGCCGTCCAGTCCAGCCACCAGGGCTGGCGCAGGATGCGCTGCTGCCCCTCGCTCACGTCCACGTCGTGCTGGGCAATACCCTGGCGCTGCAACTGCTCGCGCCGCGCCTGGGCCTGCTGCTGCAGTTCTTCGGCAGCCCGCTTGCGCCGGGGCAGGAACAGGAATTTTTCCGCCAGCCAGTACAGGCCGGTGACCAGGGTGGCCAGGAACATGAGCAGGGCAAAGTTGCCCTCGATCGCCCCGGTGTACCAGGCGCCGATATAGCCCACGAACGCGGCCAGCACCACGGCGGTGAGGGCGGGCATGGTTTTCATACGATTCATTCCTCCACTTGCAGGATGGCCAGGAAAGCCTCCTGCGGCACTTCGACCGAGCCGATCTGCTTCATGCGCTTCTTGCCGGCCTTCTGTTTTTCCAGCAGCTTGCGCTTGCGGGTGATGTCGCCGCCGTAGCACTTGGCCAGCACGTTCTTGCGCAGCGCCTTGACGGTTTCGCGGGCGATGATGTTGGCGCCGATGGCCGCCTGGATCGCCACGTCGAACATCTGGCGGCTGATGATTTCGCGCATCTTGGCCACCACCGCGCGGCCCCGGTAGGTGGCCTGGCTGCGGTGGACGATGATGGACAGGGCGTCCACCTTCTCGCCGTTGAGCAGGATGTCCACCTTCACCACGTCCGAGGTGCGGTACTCCAGGAACTCGTAATCCATCGAGGCATAGCCCCGGCTGACCGATTTGAGCTTGTCGAAGAAGTCCAGCACGATCTCGCCCAGCGGCATTTCATAGGTCAGCATCACCTGCCGCCCGTGGTACTGCATGTTCGACTGGATGCCGCGCTTCTGGTTGCACAGCGTCATCACCGGGCCGACGTAGTCCTGCGGCATGAACAGGCTGACCTTGACGATCGGCTCCTGCACCTCCTGCAAGCGGCCCTGGTCGGGCATCTTCGAGGGGTTTTCCACGTCGATGACCTCGCCGTCGCCCTTGACCACCTTGTAGACCACGCTGGGCGCGGTGGTGATCAAGTCCTGGTCGAACTCGCGCTCCAGGCGCTCCTGGACGATCTCCATGTGCAGCAGGCCCAGGAAGCCGCAGCGAAAGCCGAAGCCCAGCGCCTGCGAGACTTCCGGCTCGAAGTGCAGCGAGGCATCGTTGAGCTGGAGCTTTTCCAGCGCATCGCGCAACTGGTCGTATTCGCTGGCTTCGGTGGGGTACAGGCCGGCAAACACCTGGGGCTTGACCTCCTTGAAGCCGGGCAGCGGCCCGGTGGCCGGGCCGGCGTTGTTGGGCAGCTTCTTCTCCAGGGTGATGGTGTCGCCCACCTTGGCGGCCTTCAATTCCTTGATGCCGCAGATCACATACCCCACCTCGCCGGCCTTGAGCGCCTCGCGCGGCTGGTTGGCGGGGGTGAAGACGCCCATCTGGTTGATCTCGTACGCGGCATTGGTGGCCATCATCTTGATGCGCTCGCCCTTCTTGAGCTGGCCATCGACCATGCGCACCAGCATCACCACGCCCACGTAGGCGTCGAACCAACTGTCGATGATCATGGCGCGGGGCGGGCCGTCGGCATCGCCCACCGGCGGCGGCACCTTGGCCACCACGGCTTCCAGAATCTCGTCGATGCCCATGCCGGTCTTGGCCGAGCAGGGAATGGCGTCGCTGGCGTCGATACCGATCACGTCCTCGATCTCGGCCTTGGCGTTGTCCGGGTCGGCCTGGGGCAAGTCCATCTTGTTCAGCACCGCCATCACTTCTACGCCCAGGTCAAGGGCCGTGTAGCAGTTGGCCACAGTCTGCGCCTCTAC
>JAHRXD010000270.1 GCA_019104825.1 Comamonas sp. | reverse complement strand
GTCCGGGTCGTGTGCGGGCACGTCCTTGGGGCGCAGGCCGTCTTCCTTGCAACTGGCAAAGAACCAGCCCAATTGCTTGGGCGGGTAGCGCTCGGCATCGACGTTGAAGGCCTTGCACAGCCGCTTGATGGCCGAGAGCTGGTCTTGCGTATCCAGAATCTGGAAGGTGGCCGGCAGCCCCGCCGCCTGGTGGTGCGCCCGCAGCAGGCGGTTGCACAGGCCGTGGAAGGTGCCCATCCACATGCCGCGCAGGCTGATGGGCAGCAGGGCGGACAGGCGCGTTTGCATCTCTTTGGCCGCTTTGTTGGTGAAGGTGACGGCCATGATGCCGCCGGGGCTGGCCTGCCCGGTGTGCAGCAGCCAGGCGATGCGCGTGGTCAGCACCCGCGTCTTGCCCGACCCGGCGCCCGCCAGAATCAGGGCGTGGCCTTGCGGCAGGGTGACGGCGGCAAGCTGTTCGGGATTGAGTCCGTGCAGCAGGGGCAGGTCGTGGGCGGGGCGGTCGGGCAGGTTCTGGGCGGTCATGGGCGGCGATTGTAGAAAGCTGGCCCGCCGTGCCTGGCGCAGCGGGCAAAGCCCTTGGGGTGCCCTGCACGAATGCCCGGGCGCAGGTCGGTATACAGGTCGGTACAATCAAGCACCGGGCCCAAGTTTCTTGCGGCGCGGTTTTTTTATGCCTGCACGGTTCACGGCTGCGCAGACATGGCCGAGCCTTCCAAGCCAAGCGCCCCAGCGCACAGGATGCCCCTGCTGCTGCCTTATTTTTGGAGCTTGGATTCCTTATGGAAATTTTTGACTACGACAACATCCTGCTGCTGCCGCGCAAGTGCCGGGTAGAGAGCCGCTCGGAGTGCGACGCCAGCGTGCAACTGGGCGCACGCCGCTTCAAGCTGCCGGTGGTGCCGGCGAACATGAAAACGGTGCTGGACGAGTCCATCTGCCGCTTTCTGGCGGCCAATGGCTATTTCTACGTCATGCACCGCTTCGACGTGGACAACGTAGCCTTCACCCGCGCCATGCAGGGCGCGGGGCTGTTCGCCTCGATCTCGCTGGGGGTGAAAGCGCCGGATTACGCCACGGTCGACCGTTTCGTAGCCGAGGGGCTGTGCCCCGAATACATCACCATCGACATCGCCCACGGCCATGCCGAGAGCGTGCAGAAGATGATCGCCTACCTGAAGGAGAAGATGCCTGCCGCCTTTGTCATCGCCGGCAACGTGGGCACGCCCGAGGCGGTGATCGACCTGGAAAACTGGGGCGCGGATGCGACCAAGGTCGGCATCGGCCCTGGCAAGGTGTGCATTACCAAGCTGAAAACCGGCTTCGGCACGGGCGGCTGGCAGCTTTCGGCGCTGAAATGGTGCGCCCGCGTGGCGACCAAGCCCATCATTGCCGATGGTGGCATCCGCAGCCACGGCGACATTGCCAAGAGCATCCGCTTCGGCGCAACGATGGTGATGGTCGGCTCGCTGTTCGCGGGCCACGAGGAATCGCCCGGGCAGACCGTGGAAGTCGATGGGCAGTTGTTCAAGGAGTATTACGGCTCGGCCAGCGACTTCAACAAGGGCGAATACAAGCATGTGGAAGGCAAGCGCATCCTGGAACCCATCAAGGGCCGGCTGGCCGATACGCTGATCGAGATCGAGCAGGATTTGCAAAGCTCGGTCAGCTACGCCGGGGGCACCAAGCTGATGGACATCCGCAAGGTCAATTACGTCATCCTGGGCGGTGGCAACGCGGCGGAACATATCTTCATGTAACGCCTGAGGTTCGGCCGCAAGCCTGAATACAACGGCTTCCAGCGTTCTGCCGGAGGCCGTTTTCTTTTGCCGCCTTATCGGCCCCGGCGGTTGTCGGGGCTGCTGTCACGGTGGTTGTCCCGGTCGCGCTCACGCGGCTCGGGGCGGCTGGGCCGTTCGCCCTGGCTGCGCGGCGGGGGCTTGGGCCGGGCCTGCGGGCGCTGCGGTGGCGGTGGGCGCACGCCCGGCTGTGGCCCGGCAGTCGGTGGGCGAGCCTGCGGCGGCTTGGGCTGCGCAACCGGGGGCCGGGTGTGGGGCGGCCTGGGCTGGTGGATGGGTGGGCGTGCCGCAGGCGGCGGCGGAGGCGCAACGTGGTGAACGGGCGGACGCACGACAGGGGGGCGCACCACCGGTGGACGCACAACGGGTGGCGGAGGAGGGGGCGGCGGTGCCATCCAGCGGCCTGATTGCCATTGGTAGCGCTGGCCGCTCCAGAGCCAACTGCCTTGCTCCCAGCGGTAATCCGGCCCTGGCGGGCGCGGGCGATGCTCCACGCGTGGTGGCGGCGGATAGCCGTAGCGGGTGTAGATCACGGTTTCGTGGCGCACGTGGCCGTTGGATTCGACGGGAGCGACCACGCACCCGGCCAGTGCGGCCCCGGCAGCCAGGGCCACGCCCAGGCGGGCGGCAAGCGAGAGGGATGAGGCGGCCATGGCAGAACTCCTTGAAAAATGGATCGGCGGCGGCGGGCGATGTGCCGTGTCCTATAACGACACAGCCCGGTCATATGCTGACCGGGCTGTGTCGATTTGCGTTCAAGCGCAGGTAAAGTTTTGCAGATCAGCCCCGCGCACGCAGGGCAGCGATGCGTTCCTCGATCGGCGGGTGGGTGGAGAACAGTTTGCCGATGCCCCCGGCAATGCCCATGGCGGCCATGTTCTTGGGCATTTCGCCGGGGTGCATCCCGCCCAGGCGGGCCAGGGCGTGCTGCATGGGCAGGCTGTTGCCCATCATGGTGGCGGCACCGGCATCGGCGCGGAACTCGCGCTGGCGCGAGAACCAGGCCACGATGATGGCCGCGACAAAGCCCAGCAGGATGTCCAGCACGATCGTCGAGACGTAGTAGCCGATGCCGGGGCCGCTGTTGCGGTCATCGCCCTTGCGCAAAAAGCTGTCGATGGCGTAGCCAATCAGGCGCGAGAGGAAGACGACGAAGGTGTTCATCACCCCCTGGATCAGCGTCATGGTGACCATGTCGCCATTGGCCACGTGGGCCACCTCGTGGCCGATCACGGCCTCGACTTCCTCGCGCGTCATGCCTTGCAGCAGGCCGGTGGAGACGGCGACCAAGGCACTGTTCTTGAAGGCGCCGGTGGCAAAGGCGTTGGGGGCGCCGTCGTAAATGCCCACTTCGGGCATTCCGATACCGGCTTTCAGAGCGAAGTTGTGGACGGTTTGCACGATCCAGGCTTCGTCGGCATTACCGGGCTGGTTGATGATGCGTACGCCCATGCTCATCTTGGCCATGGGTTTGCTCATCAACAGCGAAATGATCGCGCCGCCAAAGCCCATGATGAAGGCAAAGCCGAGCAAGGCGCCCAGGTTCAGGCCGTTGGCCGTTAAAAAGCGGTTCACCCCCAGCAGGCTGGCGGTGATACCCAACACCGCCACCACGGCGATGTTGGTCAATAAAAATAAGGCGATACGTTTCATAGGAGGAAAGCGGGGGAATCAATAGGCCCTAGCTTATCTAGGGGACACCTGCCGGACTTCAAGCCACCCGTGCCGGACGAAAGACCACAGAGTCATCATAGAAATAAAAGTTCGCATTTTCTGCACACCAGCCGGGTATGCCCAGCACCGGCCATAACGATAGTGGACTGTCTGGCCTGGGTGGTCGGGGATCTATTATCCAGGGCGGTTCGGAGTGCGGCGCAGTCCGCCCAGGCTATGAGGGAAACCTGACGTTACCGCGCATGAACATTAAAAAAACAGCTCTTATTTTTGAGGAATTTATGATTTACGGCATAGGCACCGACATCTGCGATGTGCGCCGCATCCGCGCCAGCGTCGAGCGGCATGGCGAGCGTTTTGCCCACAAAGTGCTGACGGAGGTAGAACTGACCACCTGGCACGCCCGCAGCCAGCGCTGGCCCGAGCGCGGCTTGCGCTATCTGGCCACGCGCTTTTCCGCCAAAGAGGCGTTCAGCAAGGCCGTGGGCCTGGGCATGGTCATGCCCATGACGTGGCGCAACTGCGAAATCGCCAATCTGCCCAGCGGCCAGCCCACCATCGTGCTGCATGGCCCGATGCGGCAGTGGATGGAGGAACGCGGCCTGCACGCCTGGATCAGCGTGACCGACGAGACGGACTACGCCGCCAGCTTCTGCGTCGTGGAGCGGCGGGAGGGATAGGGGCGGGGGTCAGGCCAGCTGGCGCTCGAAATCGGCCAGCGGCTGGGGCTTGCCAAACAGATAGCCCTGAAAGGCGCGGCAGCCGCGCTCCAGCAGGAAGTGGTAGTGGGCCTGCGTTTCCACGCCTTCGGCGA
>JAHRXD010000156.1 GCA_019104825.1 Comamonas sp. | reverse complement strand
CTGGCGATGGCGCTGAACGATTTCGACGGCACGGTGCTGCTGGTCAGCACGACCGGCATTTGCTGCGGGCCGTGGCCGACGATTTCTGGCTGGTCGGGCGCGGGCAGGTGAACACCTTCGACGGCGACCTGGACGACTACCAGCGCTACCTGCTGGAAGAATCACGCCGCCTGCGCGAAGCGGCCAGGGCCGCCGATGCCGCTGCCAGCCCCGAGCCGGTCAGCGCCGCCCCGGCCATCGACCCGCGCGAAGCCCGCCGCCTGGCCGCCCAGGCCCGCCAGGCGCTGGCCGACAAGACCAAACCGTTGAAAAAAGAGCTAGCAAAAATCGACGCCCGCATGGCGCAACTGGGCGAGGAAAAAGCCGCCCTGGAAGAAAAGCTGGCCACACCCCTGCCCCCGGCAGAGATTGCCGAAGCCGGCAAGCGCTTGAAAACCGTGGGCGATGCGCTGGAGCAGTGCGAGGAGCGCTGGCTGGAACTGAGCGAGGAAATCGAGCAGATCACCCAGGCGGCAGAGGCATAGAACGTGTTTACGCCCAGACGACCCGGTTGCGGCCCTGCCGCTTGGCCTCGTACAGCGCCGCATCGGCCCGCTGCAACAGTGCTTCGGCAGTCTCACCGGGCCGCCACTGCGTCGCGCCCATGGAAACGGTCAGGTCGATGCGCCCGCCCTCGGGCAGCACCACCGGGGTGTTGGCCACCGCCGACCGGACGCGCTCCAGCACCAGATCGCCCTCGGCAACGCCGGTTTCGCTCATCAGCAAGATAAATTCCTCGCCGCCCCAGCGGGCCAGGATGTCCGGGCCACGCACCTGGGCCGTGACGGCCTGCGCAAACGCCTGCAAGGCCGTATCCCCGGCGGCATGGCCGTAGGTGTCGTTGATCACCTTGAACCAGTCCAGATCGAGCTGCGCCAGCAGCAGCGGGTGGCCGGTGCGCTGGGCATTCAGGCAGCGCAGGCGCATGGCCTCGGCCAGATAGCGGCGGTTGGGCAGGCCGGTCAGCTCGTCGCGGGTGGCCAGCGCCCGCACCTGCTCGACGGCCTGGGCCAATTCGCGGCGCTGGGTCTTGAGCTGGGTGCGCAATGCCTCCATGCGCAGCGCCAGCATGGTGCTGAACACCAGCACCAGCGCCACCATGAGCATGTACAGCGCCGCCAGCGCTGGCGGCGGCGCATCGTCGGGGCGCCCCCACTGCACCACCGCGCCGGCAATGGCAAAGGCCACCAGCCCCAGCGCCAGCAGCTTCTTGATCTGCCCAGCGGTCAGGCCGAAGACGCCGAACATCATCACCACCGCCAGCACGGGCGGCTCGATACCGCGTGCCTCGCCGGCAATGGCGTAGGCCACGGCGTTGCTGACCAGGGCGCAGCCGATCTGCACCGTGGTGAAGGCCGGGTCGCGCCAGTGGCGGGTCAGGCCGCTGCGGATGAGCATGAAACTCAGCAGCACACAGCCGACGCTGGCAATGGACCACCAATGCACCGGCTGCGGCTGCGTCAGCCCGGCGACGACCACCAGTTGCATCGCCAGCACGCAGAACGCCATGAACAGGCAGGCGAACCCGGTCGTGATCAAGCTGCGGCGCAAGCGCGGGTCGGTGGTGAGCAAGGCGTTCAAGAGGCGGGTCATCCAGGAAATTATGCACGTCCGTTCGAAAAAATGTAACACATTGATTCTTTGGCACATCCCCCTTCTGCTCAGTGCTTTCCCTTGAATGCTTGTCAAAAAAGAAAGCTTCTACTGCTTGATATACAAAGGTTTCAGATAAGAAAATATCTGAAATCCTTTATTTACCAGCGGTAGAAGCTATCTTTCTATTCAACCACCTGGTTTAGAAGGTGGCCCGTACCCCCACCGTCAGGTTGCGGCCCTTGAGCGGGGCGGCCTGCTTGATGAACGACGTGTGCGCCAGCCCCAGCCGGTTGGTCAGGTTCTCGCCCTTCAGGTAGACCTGCCACGGCGTGCCGTCGATGGCCTTGTAGACGCTCAGGTTCAACATGCCGTAGCCGCCGGTGCGGGTTTCATAGGCGGCAGTGCGCGTCTGGCGGGCCACCTGTACCCATTCGGCCTGCCCTTCCCAACCCTGCCAACTGGTATCCAGCCGCACGCCGACCCGGGCGGCCGGAATGCGCGGCAGGTGGCCGCCGCCATCCTCCAGCCGGGCCCGCACCACATCCCCCCACAGGCCGATGCCCAGGTGCCGGCCCAGCGCCTGGCGCACCGAAGCCTCCAGGCCGGTGAAACGCGCATCGCGCTGGCTGTATTGCAGCAGTTGCAGGCCTTGCTCCTCATCCAGCGTGCGGCCATAGATATAGCCCTGGATGCGGTAGTGGTAGGCATTCAGGCTCCACGTGGTGCGGCCTGCGGTCTTGCCCAGGCCCAGCTCCAGCGCCTGGCTGGTTTCCTTCTTCAGGTTGGGGTTGCCCCGCTCCCACGTGCTGGTGGCCATGTGCAGGCCGTTGGCGTACAGCTCTTCCGCCGTAGGCATACGCTGGGCACGGCTGACCGAGGCGCTGGCCTGGTAGCCCGGCGTGAAGCGCCACACCGCCCCCAGCGAGGCCGAGGTGCCGTGGTGCTTGCGCTCCTCCACCGATTCCTGCGCCTGCACGCGCTGGCGGTCGTGGCGCAGCGCGGCCTGGAAGCGCCAATCGCCCAGGGTGTATTCCTCCAGCACAAACAGGCCCAGGCGACGGGTATCGGTGGGCTGCACGTAGGCTTCCTCGCCCGTGGCGCTGAACTGGCGCTGCCCGGTACTGATGCCCCACACGCCGCGCCAACCGGCCAGGGGCGCATGCTGCACTTCCAGCCGCACGTCGTGGGCGCGGTTGCGGAAGCTGGTGGCGACTGCATCGCCCTCGATCTCGTCGTGCCCGTAGCGGGTGTGGCTGGCCCGCAGGCGCACGGCCTCCACGCCGGCCGCTGGCGCACGCCACTCGCCACGCAGATCCCAACGGTGGCTGGTCATGTCCACCACCGGCACGCCGTGGTCATGGTCGTCATGACCGCCGTGCCCATGTCCATGGCCGTGTCCGTGGCTGCCGCAATGCAGATGCGGGTTCGCGCCCCAGTGCGGATGGCATTCTTCATGCTCATGCGAATGGCCGGGCAGACCGTACTGCGCCTGTTGCCGGGTGTACGCCACGCCGAGATAGCCCGCGCTGCCGATCCACGACAGGCCGATGCTGCCGGTGTCCGTCTCGTTGAAGCTGCCGTCCACCTTGCGCCCGCCCGCCCAGCCGGAGCCCACGCGGTAGTCCCCGGCGCGGCGGCTGGCGCCCTCCACGCGCACGGCCAGCGGCCCCTGGCCGGCGGTCAGGCCAAAAACGCCCGCCCGCTCGTTGGCGGCGCTGCCCCAGCGCAGTTCGGCTTCGCCTTGCACGCCGTTTTCCGGCACGGCGGTGGGGATTTTCCGATCCACCACGTTCACCACGCCGCCCACTGCGCCGCCATGCACCAAGGCGGCCGGGCCGCGCAGCACTTCGACCCGCTCGGCCAGCAGCGGCTCGGTCACCACGGCGTGGTCGGGGCTGATGGTGGAGGCATCGTGCAGCTCCATGCCATTGGCCAGCACGCCTACGCGCGGCCCGTCCATGCCGCGAATCACCGGGCGCGAGGCTCCGGCACCAAAGTGGGTGGCCTGGATGCCCGGCTCGCCCGCCAGGCTCTCGCCCAGGGTGGCCCCCCGGCGCAGTTGCCACACCTCACCCTCCAGCACGCTGACTGGCGCGGCCATGTCGTCGGCAGCCAGCGGCAGACCGGTAACGGTCACTTCCGCCAGGGTGGGGGCCGGGGCGGCCTCCTGCGCCTGGGCACTTAGCGCAGCGCACAGCCCAGCGGCCAGGGCGATCGGTGTCAGCACCGGGCGCAAAAAGGGGCGGGCAAGCCCACGGGAAACAGGCGCAGCACCAGCGGCTGCCACTGGGGCAGCCATGTTTTGAGCAATCAATGTCATATCAAACTATCGCAATCACAACGCACAGCCCGCCCCAGCACGCAGCAGGTGCCTGGGGCATAAGAACGTGTTCTAAGGGCCATGCCAATACATGGAGAACATGAAGAAAACACGCCGCCACGGCGCAAGCATCTGCTTCAAAAATGCGCACAAAAAAGCACACTAGCCCAATACTGGCAAGCGGTGACAGCTATGTTTTCAGGAGAAGTAAGCGGGAAATATGGGCCGTGCGCACAGGCGCTTAGAACGTGTTCACGTTCTTAGGCCCAGTGCTGCGCAGGCGGCGCACGGGCCTGGAACCGCCGCAGCGGTGCGGCCGCTGGCACGGCGTGCGCATGCCATGCCGGGGTGGCGGCCGGAAACGGCTCGGCCCCGTGCCAAACGAACAGGGGCAGGTCATGGCCATCGTGGCCCAGCTGCTCGAACTCCCAGCAGTCGAGCACCGCATGGTGCTGAAACAGCCCAGCCAGCGTGCCCGTGGCCTGCGGCCCGGCCTGCGCCGCCGTGGGCTGGGCCAGCGCCACCACTGGCGGCAAGTGCAGCACGCTGTGCATGCGCCCCAGCATGGGGCCCACAACCACCAAAAGCGCCAGCCAGCAGACCAGCGCACGCGCACGCCAGCCGCCATGGGCTGAAGGGCTGAAACGCAGGGAGGGCAAACGCATGCGGGGTCAGAGATGGTTGTTTTACAGAAACCGGCGATTATGGCCGAGTCGATGGGGGGCGGATGCCTACTCCTGCGGCATCACCATCTCCAGCCAGTCGTACAGGGCACCCAAGATCTCTTCGCCCGCCTCGTCCACGGTTTCCG